>CASBPX010000057.1 GCA_949127735.1 Candidatus Obscuribacterales bacterium
CAGCTACTTCGGAGGGCCCACCTCCATCTCCTGCGCAGCATGGCGCTATGTTGGATTCAACTTCTACATCAAATCCTCCTTCGCGCCTTCAGGGCGCACGGTTGTATTTTTTCTTAGGCGGCGAGCAGAGACATAGAACTGCAAAGCAACCAAAATTACCGGCGCAAGAAGTGAATGTAACCGCGGTCGTAATCGATGGTGTACTGATAGTTGTTGTAAAAAGGCTGTCCCAGCAAGCCGACGCCGGCCATTTCGCTGTCGGGTACCCAGACCTCAAAGTCATTCTTGACTAAACCGCCTACTCGCAAAGTGCGAACATTGAAAACGCGAGCACGACTTGATCCAGCTATTCCTTGAACCGTAGATATTTGAGCATCTTCTGGAATTGTCAGACCAAGCGCGCGACATTGCGCTTGCGTCAGAGTCACAACTGAAGCACCGGTGTCGAAGAAAAATGTAGTTGGTTTACCGTTCACTTCGGCTTTAACTAAAAGTTCTTTACCCATACGCGTGAACGGCACGGCGTTGGGATCTTTACTCGGATCGGCATAAGCCGATCCTGTATTTTTTCTCTTACGCACGAAGTGAATACTTTGAGCGCCATTATCAATTGTGTAAGTGAAATCTTGGAAAAATGTTTGGCCCAGTAACGGGTGGACGCCCATGGCCTTTTGTATGTGAATCGGAAAGTTCCTTCTTTCGATTGGACCAACTTTTAAGTCCACAGGCATTTCCCAGGTGGCTTGCTCTCCACCGTCGCCGACACCGACAGCCATACCAGTAGGCTTACCAGTTGGTGGCGTTATTCCGACTTCAGTCAAATGATCCCGACCAAATGCGCAGCCTTCGGCGCCAGTATCAAAATACATTTTCATTGGTCGACCATTTACCAGCGCATCTATCTCAAAACAACCATTGTGGAGTTTATAGTAAATGCGGCAATCATCCGGCAAAGTATCGTATGAGCTACTTCGACCATTTGATTCTGACGGCATCTGATTGTACGACTGAATACCACTACCCGACGGTGTTGCACTAGCTACGGGAGCCACAGCATATTGAGCCGGGGGTCTACGAGACGGCGGAAGTGTTTTCAACAGGGCTGGATCGAGCGTCGAGAGCGCGGCGCGGGCATAATTAGCACCATTTGAATCTGGATAGAGGCGAATCAGCTCTGCATAGGCTTTCTTGGCCCCTGGTAAATCTTTGCCATAATGCAGCGATAATGCGTAATAGTATCGAGCAGAATCGTTTTTCGGATTGGCAGTGACTGCTTTCTTAAAATTGACTGCTGCTGGAACGTACGATTTAGCACCAAACTGTTTCACGCCAGCCGCAAAAGTATCTTCTACAGCGTAGGACTCTTGAGGAAATGACGCGGTAACAAGGCTGAGAGAGAAGGCTAACAAAAAACGCACAGAGCTTTCAGCTAGAGAACCGTTAAACTTTACTGAAATCATTATGCCCTTTCCTTACTCTTCGATGCTTCGATCAATTGTCTCAAATATAAGCTCTTTTTTCGCACATAGTCACTGTAAATGCTCGCCAACTGGAAACCAAGGCTTCCATCAAAAATGCCGCCGCGCAAAATGTAGCGGCTGAAGAAAGTCCAGCCGCCACTTAAATATTGATTAGCGACGCTCGCTCGCCATTGATAGTTGCCACGACTAAAAAATTCCTGCGCCGAAAGCCTGGCGTACTTATCCATGGCAGCTGCAAAATCTTCCACCGTTTTATAAGCGTAATGTTGCATAGGGTGCTTCAACATGGCGACGGGCCCCGCCATTTTTATAGCTTCATGAACTAGACGTTCACCAAATTTACCTTTGCCGCGTTTAAACAAACGCAGTTGTGCATCTGGGTAGAAGCCACCATGGGTAATGGCAGTGTCACCAATGTATAAAATGCGAGGTATTCGATAGCCGTCGTAATTTTCTAAACTAGCACCGCCGAGCAGCTCTTGAATCTCGCTCACCAACTCAGATGTAAGTATTTCGTCTGCATCGAGACTTAATATCCAATCACTCTTAGCAAGGTCAATAGCGAAATTTTTCTGCCTAGCAAAACCTAACCAATCTTGATGTTGCACATGAGCACCAAGGTCGCGAGCGATAGCAGTAGTATTGTCGGTAGAGCCTGAATCAATGACAATAATTTCGTCCACTAATGGCTTGGCCGCTTCAATTACGCGGCCAATAGTGCGCTCTTCATCTTGAGCCACTATGACCAGAGAAACAGTTGGCATAATTAACGACGGAAACGAATGAGTTTGGCCGAATCATCGATTGTGTAGCTACTGTCACCAAAGAATGACTGGCCAAGAAGCGGCACAGGGAAATTGAAATTTTCTACAACGACGGCATCGACGTTGCGCTTTTCAATAGGGCCCATCTTCATGGTGCGTAACTGTATTTTCTTACCTCGATATTGACCCGAGGTGCCGTTTACTACAGTGTCTTGTGCATCTTCAGGTACAGTGACACCAAATTTTTTGGCCATATCTTTAGACATCATCACGCCGGAAGAACCGGTGTCAACTGCAAATTGCGCGCTTCGCCCTTCAATCATCACAGTGACAATCATTTGATCATTATCGTCTTTAATAAACGGAATCGCATAAGGGTCGTTATTTCCACGCGACGATGAATATGAGCTCGAAGCGTTAGCAGCAGCACGAGAACCTTGTTTGGCAAGCACCAGGCAGCGGGCATTGTTGTCTACGTTACAGGTATATTCTTTAAAGAACGTTTTGCTCAATGAAGGATTGTCGAGCATTGACTCTTTGATGATTACAGGAAAATCTTTGCGCTCGACACTACCGATTTTGATATTCATGCGCATGTCCCATGACTTAACAGTGCCACCACTGGTAGCAGTGTTGCTGGGAGTGCCAGTAGGCTCGGGAATGCCCATAGACTGAAGATGATTCTTACCGAAGATTGTTGCCTCAGCTCCGGTATCATAAAGGACCTTTGCTGGTCTGTTATTGAACATACCCTCAACCATTATTCCGCCGGCTTCTCTAGTGAAAGGAATGCGCGCTTCATCGGGCAAACGATCATTTGAAGAGGCGTAGCTGCCCTGTGTAGATTGACGGCTAGCAGTGCTGCGCACTGGGCGCCCGCCAGCCGATCCGTAGTCTGGGCAGATTGACTGCAATAGTGCAGGGTTCAAAGTTGCCAAAGCTTTTCGAGAATATGTGGCCGCAGAAGTTGTAGGAAAACTTTGGATGATGCGCCCGTACTCTCTGCTGGCACCAACAGCATCTTTCGAATAATGCAAAGACAGAGCGTGATAGTAATAAGCCACAGGGTTGGCTGAATTTGCTTGTATAGCTTTTTCAAATGCTTTGGAAGCTTGAGCGTACTGTTTGTTCTTGAAATATTTGCTGCCTTCGGCAAACGCATCGGCCGCTTGAACGCCGCGCGCAGAGCCTAAACTAAAAAGGGTTGCCGCGATTATTGCCAGAGAAACATTGTGCCGTTTATGTCGCATAAGTCTCCATAAATAGAATCAAACGCCTAATTCTTCTTTCAATATTACTTTCTGAATCTCAGAGGTACCTTCGAACACTTCTGTCAATTTGCCGTCGCGAAAGAGTCTTTCAACAGGTAGCTCAGTGCTTGCTCCCAGCATACCGAAGATCTGGACAGCTTCGCCACTATGAAGCCGAGCGACTTTGGCAGCGAACATCTTTGCCATAGCTGCGTATTTGCGAAACTCGCCTGGTTCGTCTGCATGGCTCCAGGCCGCTCTGTAAGTAAGAAGACGAGCGGCTTCGGCATCAACTGAATGATCTGCCAACTTCCACTGAATGCCCTGAAACTTAGAAATCGACTGACCAAATTGCTCTCTCGTAAGCGCACGCTCGGCAGAAAATTTTAGCGTTTCGTCGGCAATGCCTACTGCAGCAGCAGCAAGAATGGTTTTACTGAGATTGAAAACAGCGTCAACTTGCTTCTCAATTTCTGCGCTGCTCACTTTTGCGCCCAGATAATTTTCAGCTGAAATTTTGTGATCTTTGAAAGTTACATCGCATGTCCCGGCCGAACGCAAACCGAGTTTGGCTTTATTTGGCCCCGCGACTACGCTATTCGACGGGGTTCCGTCCACAAGATATATGCAAAGATTATCGCCATCTCTGGCCAGCACGGCAAAAAGACCGGCCAAATCGCCGTTTACTACCCAGGTTTTTTCGCCGCTTAAGACCACATCGCTGCCGTCCACTCGAGCTGTAGTTTGCACGGCCTTAAAATCTGAACCGGCCATTTCTTCGCCGAAAGCTTGAGCGCCGATCAACTCTCCGCTGGCAAGATGCGAAAGGTAACGAGATTTTTGCGTTTCAGTGCCATATTTGACGATTAATTCGATCACACTGTAGTGGCTGGCAAGAGCCAAACCCAGCCCGGCCGAAGCCGCAGACAGTGCTTCGACAAATAGTACCAGCTCCACTGCACTGTGGCCTTGACCACCATACTCTTTCGGCACGATCATGCCCAAGTAGCCACCCTTTGACAGCCTGGTCAATGCCTCTCTGGCAGACACTTTTTCGCTATCTAACTCACGGGCGATGGGCGAGACTTGCTCAGCCACAAACTTTAAAAATTGCTCTTGCAGTGCCGATTGGGTGCTGCTTAAGAAGGTGTTCACGGAAACCTCCTGCTGGAACGATTAGAATTTGGTTGGTAAAACCCTGATAAACTGCTGATCATAGCACTTACGGAACAGAATCATGAGCATGCTTGCAAAGTGGATGAAGCGCGCCTCCAGCCTCTTTACAGAGAAACCGAGCGTCAAAGTCGATGACTTTGGAATGGAGCATTTTCTGGTCTATCACGGCCTTGTGGGTTCAAGCCCAGAGAACCAGAGAGAATTTAAAGATGTGCGCGCCGACATAACATCGGCGGTGAATCGTAATAATTCGCACAATCTTTGTATTAACCTGAAGTTGGCACCACTCTGGTGGGAAGAAAAGCTACAGCGCATTTTTACTGAGTTGGCAGAAAATCCGACTTCAGCTGAACGCACTATGAATACACTTCTGCCTGAAAAATCAGACGACTACGAAGTGCAAGATTATGATCCGTTGCGACATCAAGACTGGCGTGTGAGAGCCAATGCCGCGCTAGTGCTAGCCAATCTAAAAGTAGAAAAAGCGCAAGACAGTATCATCCGCGCCCTCAACGCCACTGCTGACAATACCACTCCCGCTTTCTGCCATATTTCCCGCGCCCTCTCGGCATATCGCAGTGACGAAGCAAAAGAAGCTCTGGCAGCTTTTCTAGACAACACCGAACCATGGATTAAAGTCGATGCGGTCAACGCTCTTTCACGCTGGCCGGTCTCGTCGGTGTCGACCTTGCTGCAAAAGGCCTTCAGTCAACACCATGATTTCATCGATTACGCTGCTGTGGCTCTAGCCAAGCAGCACAAGCCTCTGGAATTTCTCACTGATGACAGCGAAAATGCCAATTTAGGAGCGGCATTAATAGTAGGTTTACTCGATGCCTCACAGCAAACTTTTTCAGGCAATCAAGAAATTCTCACTGATGCCCACATTTATCAATGTTTAGAACCTCTGACACTGAGTTTAAAAGCCGAGCCCAGCGCTTTAAAATTGCGGGCGCTTGTGGGCCTTTCAAGGTGGTTGGAAAATAACTACTCGCTCTTAAAATCAGAGATTTCAGACTACCCCGATAGAGAATCGATTGCGCGCGCGATAGCATTGAGCGACGATAAAGAACTGAGACAAAAAGTTGTAGCCGAAATAGAAAAATCGCTGCTGACGCTCAAAGCCGACGATCAATTTACATCAAGCGCACTGCGTCATGGACTCAAATTGATTGGTGAAATTCACCTGAAAGAAACCATGAGCGTACTGCAGTCAATCTTAGAGACACCTCAAGCTCTGCCTTATCGCAATGAAATAGTTGAGGCTCTTGGTCAATTAGGTGACAACGCAGCGGCACCACAGCTGGTGAAATTGGCGAAGACTCTAGTCAATGTCAACGAGCGCAGATTGCCGTCACTCAGTGCCACAAGCGTGCTTGAACCTGACTTAGAAAGCTCTAAAACCTACTGGTATATCTTAAAAGCGCTGGCAAATTTAGCCGATCCTCAAGCACTTGAGCTTATTCTTGAAGCCACCGGCGATCACGCTTCCGACAAACGCGAAGAGGCACTGGCCTCAGCCGTAAAAATTCGTCTTGCGGGCGGCCCAGAATTAGACACCAAGAAAGAAGTTGATCAGGCAGTCGCTCGCAGCCTGAGCGACCCTTCTCCACAAGTCAGATTGCAGGCACTACAGGGAGTGTCGCTATTAAAATTAGATCAAAACATTGACGCTGTGACAAAAATGATCAATTCTCAAGAATTATCGGTGTCCCGTGCCAGTTTCGAAACCCTAGAAGCACTTGTTGCTGGTGGTCACAAGAGTGCGGTACGCAGTGCCTTACTGGATTTTAAAAAGACTCTGAGCAGCACTGTAAAAATCAAGCGTGTTGATGATTTCATCAGCCAGAACTGCGAGTAAGCCAGAACTATGAGTGAGCCAGTACTACCAGTAAGATAGAATTCAATTTTTAGGTATTAAAGTGGATCCTGAAATCGGTGAACCAGTAAGGAAGCAAGAGCAAATTTCGGCTCAAGAATCGGCCATGGACAAAATTGCCGATTCTTTTCTTTCAGAAGTTTTGGCCAAAGACGATCCGAATGCAGCTGAATTGGCCAACCAGGCCGCTAAAGCGCAGCTCAAGACTTACAAGCATCCTATGGCAGTCGATGTGATGCTCGCTTTTGGCTTGCTGTTTGCCATGGCTGGTTTGACGGTCAGCTTTGTCAAAGGCTTAAATACTCATTCGGCCAAAACCAATATTATGCAAGGCAACTACAAAGCCGCCATCAGCATTTTGCGCAGCTCGCCAATACCCGAATTTTTCGGCGGTACCAGTGCTGACAATAGCGAAGACCTGCTCAACCAGGCGCTCTATCTCGATGCCATGGAAAAACTGGACGCCAATCGCGAAGACCAAACGGCGCTGCAAGAACTGGCTAAAATCTCACCCAGCTCACGCTTCTTTGACCTGGCGCAAGATCAGCTAAAACAACTCTCAAAAGCAAAAGAGCAAGCTGACCCGGCTGCGGCTCCGCTTGCTCCTGCTCAATAAACTGTCTTCCGATTCGCAGAGAAATTTTTGAAAATTTCTCTGCGAATCGGTTGGCCTAGTCGACGATAAATTTCTTGTAGTCGTCGGCGCTCATTAATCCGGCAACTTCAGCGGCATTTTCGACCTTGAGCTTAATCATCCAGCCACCCTTGTAAGGGTCAAGGTTGACAAGTTCGGGTTCTGAATTGAGTGCTTCGTTGACAGCTGTAATTTCGCCAGCCAGAGGCATGAACAAGTCAGAAACAGACTTGACTGATTCAATGACGCCAAATTTCTGTTCAGTTTTAAATTTCGAGCCAACTTTAGGCAGTTCTACGAAAGTTACGTCGCCAAGTTGGTCTGCGGCAAAGGCTGTAATTCCGATAGTGGCGATGTCGCCTTCAACACTGACGAATTCATGGCTTTTTACGTATTTAAGCTCATCCGGATGACTCAGCATGAAAGCAGTACTCCCTATTTTTTGGTCACAAAAATTACTCCCTAAAGAGTAATAGAGTTAGCCGTCGTTTTGGCACATCTTAAGGATGAATGTAACTTAAAAGACCAATTTTACAATCACCCTTGAAAACACTGGCCCGCTGCCGGCGTTTTATCTACTTAGCACCATCAACAAGGGCCCCACAGCGCAAGCAAAACGCAAAAGCATAATCAACAGGATGCTGACAGCGTTGGCAATTTTTCGCACTAACAATGTCGGCGCCGGCGGCCAAACCGATTTGTCCCGTCAGAACCGCGCCAACGTTGACTACTCTATACAGTGTTGCAATCAAGGCCAACTTCATTCGCAATGCGTCTTCCAATCGCTGCCTTATGTTCGCGGCCGCCTGTTCCACATCTAATTCTGAACCACCCATGTGGACAAATGAAAAAATCAGCCTGGTAGCGAATTTATTCGAAGCCATG
>CASBPX010000058.1 GCA_949127735.1 Candidatus Obscuribacterales bacterium
ACCATTCAAAATGCATAAGGGCCGCAACTTTCAGCAAATTACTGAAGCGCCATTTCCGGGTGTTCATAATCCTCCGAACAAATAGAGCCATGGCTCACAGTAAAAGGGTGAGCCGTCAGGCAGATGTTCCATCGTTACGTCCAGAACCACAGCCGAGTGCGACAGTAGCGAAGTACCTACACGCGCGAATCTTTCTGGTCCGAGACCATGCTTAACAACTGTGCCAGGCTTTGAAGTTACGAGTATGTGACTTGTGTTTCGGCAATTGACGCGTCCATCAGAAGCATCCAAGGGCGGTCCAAACGAATCAAGACCTAATACGTGAAAAATTTTTTGTTGACCGGTGTAAGCACTATCGACTTTATTTACCAATGCATAATACTGGCTTGCTGCTGTCAGAGAATGATCGCCAATCCAAGCAGCAACGTTCTGCTGTGCATCAAAATCATTCGGTCCAGCCAAAAATACCACTCGCTTTACTCTGCGATATTTTGAAAGGTATAACGCCACTCCTGCACCTTGGGAATGTCCGGAAAGAATGATCTGAGACCATTTCGGCTCATTTGTGTTTTTTTGCAAATACTGTTCCCAGCCATTTTTTGAATAATTCAAAGCTAGATGCTTCAGGGCCTTGGTCAGTCGATTGAGAACAGCGTTATCTCGATCTGTTTCAACCGCACCACTTTGAACGTCTCCAAAAACAACCTGCTGCCGATATAGCCGCTGTCTATCGCTGCTCTTAGCATTCAAAGTGCCCATATACGCTGGTACATTGTTGTCGTAAGCCAACGCCAAAACATGATATCCGTGATCAGCCAAACACTTTATAAACTCCTGCTGTTGGCAGGGGCGACCAAAGGTTCCCGGAAAAAAAACGACCAGGAGATTTCGGGGAGGCACATTCGCATTAACAATAGCCAGGTGTTCGCCTGGTTTGTGAGAGATCTTGCTGACGATCGTAAGAATTTTTGGGTCGGTCTCGCTTGGTGAGAAATTGACCATCTGAGCTATTGAATTTTGTGGTCGCTGAAGCAAACAAGAACTTATTATCAAGATAGCCAGAATCTTCAGTTTTAGCTTTTGCATATCATTCTTATTGATTATTATTCTGACCTAAATTGATTTAGGTTTTCGTGGCGCGGTTGAGCGATAAAGCATACCTCTATCAGCAACATAATTATCCATTGGTTCGGTATTTCTATAGCCAAAGACACTATTTTCCCAAGTATCCGGCGGTGCTTTTGCCGAAGCTTCTGCAGGAACATCCATAAGCTGCCGAAGTTTGCCGCATCGCGGTCTAAATTGCCATTAGAGCTCCACGCGCTCTGTAAGCCACTCCCGATCTCTGCTGCTCGAGGTATGAGGTCAATGGCGGCAGTGGCAGTAGATATGGGGCGTATTACCCGTGTTGAATTCCCGCCCCAGCGACCACTGCACATTAGGGCTTCTGCGGCTGAACCGATGATCAATCCAGGAATAGCCTTTGCCGGATGTTCTATTATATCTGCGACTCGCTGCGTTGCGCCCTCGTAGACGCCTTTACCAGCAACATAAGCCACCCGAGTAAGTTTCATGTCTGCTGTATTGCCAGAGAGTTTTTCTTCAATATGGAGACCTTGGCTTACTCGCTCCCAGGCAGAAGGTTCTTGCCCTACTTTTATAGAATTGGCTGTGTTATCTACAAATATCGGCATGTTATCTTCTCCGATAGCAAAGTATGCAAAAATGTGCAACTCGTCAAATTCAGCAATAGCTAAGCAATTTGGAGCAATTGCATTTTCTGAAGACCTTGAGCCCTGTCGTTAGAGATTACAGCTAGACTCATGTATTCATGCCACGTCATGACGTTGAGAAATTGCTGGCAAGCTAAAAGTCAACTCTCTTTTCTTCTGCATATTTTTTGCTCGCGAACAATCTGTCTTTGTTTTTTCTTTGAAAAACCTCAAACAAGTAATTTATATTTCCAAACCATTCGCAGATGGCCTTACTGGAACATCTGTCAGCTGACGAAGTTTACGGTTAGCCTCTGCAGCCGCAGCCAAAACTTCTTTACGAGTCGTCAGGCGCAGAGGTTGTCCTGGCTCTCTAATTTGAGCCAGCTCTTCAAGGTGGTTCACGGGACCCCAGACTTTAGTGCTTTCAGATTCTGTTGGGGTGTGCGCAGTGCGATTATGCAGAGACTGGCTTACTTGCTCCCAAGCAGAAGGTTCCGAGCCATCATTTGTAGAATTGAATTCGTTTGTAGACCTAGATGTGTTGTTTTCAAATCTCGACATGTGTTACTCACCTATAATTTAGTTGCGCACCGATGCACAGACAGTGGCTTTATCAATAACTAGGCCAGACGGAGCTATTGCGATTTCTAAAGATTCCGTGACTTGTTCTTAGAGGCTACAC
This sequence comes from Candidatus Obscuribacterales bacterium, assembly GCA_949127735.1. Taxonomy (GTDB): domain Bacteria; phylum Cyanobacteriota; class Vampirovibrionia; order Obscuribacterales; family Obscuribacteraceae. The sequence continues at coordinate 2,398 of CASBPX010000058.1, forward strand.
GAGGACTCGTGACGGTTCCATGTCGGCTTCCCAAGTTCAGCTGCTTGGTATGCGAGATTATCTGGTGCCTAATTTTTACGTCGTCGGTAGACGACCGAGGCTGGCTATTAATGGAGTTCTTCTTCTTTTTCTTCTTAGTCGCGACGCTAGCAGTTCATCAATATGAAGTACTATTGGTGAAGAAGTCTTGGGGTTTTTTGACTTTTGATTGGTCGGATAACTTAGTGGCATTCGTGGTGGCATTTACTTACTGCAATTTCCTTGCTTAAAGGGACGAAAAGTATTGCCTGTAAGGATGACCCTGTTATACCGAGTAAAAGGGCCATCTAGTGCTAACACGGACTTGAGCACATTGTCGATGTCATAAAATTATTGAAATGCGGGATCGTATGTTTTGACGATATGCGCCTAGGTAGAAATAATTTTGACTACTGGTCGATGACTTTCTTGAAGAAGCCCCCTGTTGCAGTTGCTGCTCCTGCAAATTCTATAGCCAGGCCAGTATTGGCGACCGCTGCTGCAAAAGCTCCCGCGCCGGCAGTTGCGCCTATCAATGCCCCTGTTCCAATCACAGCAACTCCAGCAACTGCTGCTTCCATGCCAATCAGCAAGTAATCATCTCCGGTACCGTTTCCCTGGACAATTCGATTCAGGCCCGTTTCATTCTTTCGCCAGATATAGCTGGCCACTTCACTCCAGACATTGCTGTCTGATGGTTCGTCTTCTGCCGGTATGTCGCCTAATTGTTGGTTTCTGCTCTTTATCTCGAAAATGTCTGACATAAGAACTCCTTCTTAATAGATTTATCTCTACAGATTCCGTGACTTGTTCTGAGAGACTACACGAGGACTCGTGACGTTTCCATGTCGGCTTCCCAAGTGCAGCTGATTGGCTTACGAGATTATCTGGCACCAAATGATTCTGTTAATTGTGAACATAGATTTGTCACAGCTTTTGGTCTAAGGTGATTTCTATTCTGATTGAATTTGAGAGAGAATGTTTTATTCATCAGCACGCCGTTCTCGAGCTAACTGCGCCTCTTGAACACTTCTGTAATTGGCAGCTCTAATAATCAATATATAGGGCGATGTTCACCGGCATCGACTGCTACAAAAAGTTTTGGGTTGTTCCTCTTAGTTTGCAAGATTTACTCTTTCGGTTCGCCATGGATTCGTCACAACTCAGGCTGTAGACTTATCCTCAACCAAGTGCAGTTGACTAGGTTCGCAAGAGATTATCTGGTGCCAAAAATATTCTGTCGTCGGTTGGCGACCGAGGTTGGCTATTGGTGTGGTCTTTCTTCGAAGTTTATGACACTAGCATTTCAGTAATATGGAGCAGTAGAGATATTTATGCACTTAATTTTGCAACTCGATTCAGACTCTACATTGCCATTGTATAAGCGGATGGCCAATGCTATTTGTCGGGCTGTTAATGAGGGCTTTTTGAAGTATGGTCAGGTAATGCCATCAAGTCGGGAACTAGCTGAATGCATGGCAGTGTCAAGGCTAACTGCTCGTCGGTGCTATGAAGAGCTGAGTGTTCAAGGCTACATCAGAAGCCATAGCCGTGGCAAGACATTTGTCAGCAAATACGTTTCGCAAATTGATGCTCAGATACCCGAAGTAGATAACAGAAAAAGTATTCGTCCGTCGCAACTGGGACAGCGTCTGCTGTTTGAGCAAGGTCCCGACTCTGAGCCGATTATGGGCTCGACGCTCTTTGGCTTGGCGCCATCCAAGCTTCTGCCGCTTGTGCGTTGGCAGGAGTGTTTATATGAAGCAGTGCGTGGCATTGGCGTAGATGGATTTTCTTTTAAAGAAGACGCTTTCGGCTCTATTGAATTGCGAAAGCAAATTCAGGCTCTTGTTTCACGCACCAGAGGAATTCATTGCTCTTCCGAGCAGATCATCGTTTTTCCCTCAACTGAGGGTGGACTTGATCTTCTATGTCGACTCTCATTGCGTGAAGATGATCTCGTGGCTATTGAAGACCCTTGTTTTGTTGGAATTCGCAAGAGTTTCAGACTACATGGTGCCAAAATATGTTCGCTGCCTAATGATGGGGAAGGCATAAAGATTGACAGTTTGGCAGACCTCGAAAAAAATCCGCGTTTGATCTACATTACTCCACATCAAGATACTTCAGGCGTGCCCATGAGTGGAGTGCGTCGCCATAGATTGTTGCAGTGGGTAGCTTCTAATGATTCACTGATTGTCGAGGATGATTTTGATAGTGAGTATAGATATGGCGAAGAGCCTCAGCCGGCCCTTTTTTCGCAGGATCATTCCGGCAGCGTAGTCTACAGATATAATTTTTGGAAATCGCTCTATCCCCTGGTAAAAATGAGTTTTATGATTGTGCCGACTTCAATGGTGCCGACATTCCGTAGAATGCTTGATGCTGTTTGTCACGATACGCCACTTATAGAGCAGATGGCTCTGGCTGCCTTTATTAGCAGAGGCCATTACGAGCGGTATTTATCGAAGTCTCGCAAGAACTATGCTGTCCAACGAGCCAGCCTTTTTTATGCCTTTGCTAAGGTAGGCATTCGCACAGTTCAAACCTCTAAGCAAACAGGCGGCACAACCATGCTCATTCGGCTTTCGCCATCTTTGAGTGATGATGCTATTGATCGAGCTGCTCAACAAGCTGGATTGTCTCTGCAATGTACAAGAGCTAATTATGCCGATCTGCCTCAACCAAAAAATGAGTATCTCATTTCGTTCAGCGCGGTCGATCCGATGAAGATAGAGGCACAGGTAGCAACGTTTGTGAGCTTGCTGGAAGTTGAACAGACAGCGCCGCTAGCCGTGGTCATGCCAGAGAGAGTTCATCAAGCTGTTCTATAGTTCGTTTTCAAGAGAAGTTGGCTCGTTTTTGACATGGATTAGTCACAGTGTTGAGTTTAAGGTACTTAGAGTACACATTAGAAAGGAGCGAAAATGTTTGATTCATTAACAGCATCAGATAAGCAGGCACCGCATTTGGTAGCAGACTGCAGCCAGCCAGGTTTGAATACAGTTGATTTGTTAAAAACTGAAATGCTTGACTCTCGATCGTCTTCCTCATTAACGGAAAAGTCATCGAGCTTACCTAATTTTTCGCTTGCTGATAATTCTGTCGTTACTTCTGAACCGAAGATAATCAAATTGGAACGTTTGAATCCTCCTAAAAACTATCTCTGGCCCAGCAGAAATTCATCTCAGGGTGATGCTGGAGACAACGAATTGCGAAGGCCTGACTAGTCAATTTTGCATTTAGGGTGATGCTTTGCTTTAGATTACGAGGAGAGAAGTGCAATAATGGCTGGAGTATCGAATCAAATACAATCAAATTTTGTCTCCACGCCACTGCCCGGGAGCCGAAACGCCATCGTTGGTGGAACTTGTCATGGCACCGTATCTAGTGTTGCAATTGGTCCCGCTAATGAGCTGATAATACAAGAAAAAGACGCTGGGCAAGCTCACGACACTGCACAAGACCAGGAATGGTACAGCGCTGAAAGCCTTGCAGCCTTCGATGGTCGAGTCGTTTATTTCAATTGCTATAGCGATTCTTTTTGGGAGTACGGGATCGTCCATTTTAGTTATGATCATAGCTATATAAATCTTGCAATTAAGTATGACCAATCCGGAAAAGCTTCTCATTCTGCCGTTTATCCAGTACACCATGACATAGAGCAAGTGCTCTTCTTTCGGCCAGCCCAGCCAGAAGAATATCAAAATCTCGCTTTTTCATATGAAGACTTGCGCCCGGCGACGTCAGCTATCTAGCCGAAGAGAGGTTTTTGCATTAGTGGAAAATTTTGCGCATAAACTGGAGAAATTCCAGCCCCTAATTGACTCTCTCGCTAGTGGCAGCTTCCATCAAGAGCTACCGACACTGCCGCTGACTGAAAGGCCTGATTCTAGGCTGATAAATAAGGATTTTGGTCAACTTAGCCTTGGTGATGTTAATGCAGATATTCAAGATTTATCTAATCGCTATAACGATGCGAACCCTGATACAGGTGGGCAAGAGCGTTTCGGTAAGCGGCTTGAAGAGCTATCAAAAACAAACTATGGAAAACAGTTTATAGAAACGCTGACAGAGGCAAGTTCTAAACCGCCGGCTGAGGCGGGTAAGCTTTTGGCAGAGGCTCTGAGACGGCAACTGGAGAAGAGGTTTGAGAACAGTGTTGTCAACTTTGATCAGGCTGACAATGAGTTTGGCGTCGTCGCCGGTATGGTCCGGATTATAGGTGCTAGTGACAGTGCACCTGGTGGTGCTAAGGAATTATTGGTTAACTCTTTCAATCAAGAGAGTAGTCGCAGCTTTGTCAACGGTGAAAAAGCTAGTAGCGGCACCGCTACTGGTATCGATAACAAAACCTATAAGGCTAGCCCGCTTATGGTTCTCTATGATGAGCCTGGCCGTCCACCAGGCATGTTGGCTGTTTCAGATAATCAGATAGTGAACCCTTTACGCTACACAGGTGAGTGATACATTGCACTGTCGCTGCAGGAAGTTGCTGATCTCTATCGAGAGCAGGGAAATTCTGATTAACTGACTACTTAAGATCTCGACACTCTTTAAAAGTTGAAAGATGTTGCGCAAACAATGCTTATGAGGAGTAACAAGGCGAAAGAGGCAGAGCCTGTCGCTAAGCGCATTCTCGAGCTTGATGAGAGGCGTTGGGGTGCAGCGATGGCTAAGACGCTGCATTTATAGCCAAAGGGATGACTCGAACAAGCCATCTATACCGCTTAATCGGGATGCTTTACTTTCCGCTAGCAACCACAATGGTCAGTGTAAGTGCTTCGGTTTGCTTAAGGAGCGACCATGAAATCAGCTTCGTTTTTATTGCCAATCAATGGCTCTGCTGAGTCGTTATTTGCCTCTGAATTTGTTTGGTCTCTAGCCAGTAAAAGTCACTCGAAAGTAACAGCACAACATACAATTGATCTAGCTGGAACGCTTCAGTTTTTAGGGCAAGAAAAGGCTGGCTTGATTGGTTCAGGACTTTACGTCGCTTCATATCAGGGCATCTGTGAGTCTCTGAGAGCAATCGGACGCAAGCTGGAAGAGTCATACACAGCTAGAGCCACTTCTCATCAGATTGAGTCTATATTCATTTGCAATGAAGGAGATCCGGTTGAAGAAATCTGTAAAGCGGCTCAAGAGAACGATTTACTAGTGGTTGGTTATCGTAAGCGCCCTGCCGTCGATGCTCCTGTCTGCCAGGGCATCAAACTATCTCGCGCTGAGCGTCTTGCCCATCTGTCGCCAATTCCAATTTTGTTTGTGCAAAAGCCTATGGCAACAGTGACAGAGTTTGCCATTTTTGTTTCGATGGATCACATAAACGTCAATTGGTTAAAGAACTGCATGCACTCTGCAATGGCTATTGGCGCCAGTTACAGTTTGACAATTTTAGCTTCTGGAGAGCATGAAGAACCCGCTGCATTATTTGTACGCGACTTGATAGAGGCCGATAGTGAAATTGAGGCGAAAAATATCAAGATTGTCTCGGCTGCCGATCATGGCCTGCTCAACTTTGGTCAGATGGAAGGCAAGATTGATGACGGTCGCGTCATGGTCTTGCCCACCATAGATTCTGGCAATCATAGAATAACTTCAACTGGCGAGTGCCCGACAGATTTTTTGCGGCGGGTGGCATTCGAGTCTATTCTTCTCTGGCCTGAAGAGTATGCCAAACCGCTGTTTAGTAGCGAAGCTGTGCTGCTCAAGGCGGGTCGATCCGACTGAATTGCCTGAAAAACTTAATAAGTGTGCTTATTGCCAAGTCAGGGTCGCCCAGTTTGACTCTATGTAAATATTTTGTTGCCTTGTGGAACCAATTTGATGTCTTCCGTCGTCATCTCCTAGTAGTGTCTATGGGGTAGCCGAGTATGGTTGCTGCTCAGACGGTCACTGATGACTAACTTTCAACAAAAGGAATCTCAAATGGCCGTGCCCTCGTTTTCGCAGTTGCTCTTGTCTTTAGAACGCAATTGGCCTATGGCATCGGAAACGATAGCTCGGGGCAACATCAAGATGCTCAAGTCTTTCCTCGGCCCAGCCTATCGAGGGTTTTTGTTAAAGTCGTTTCAAGGCGCCGACTCGTCTATTATGACCGCCAACCATCAAGTGCTGTACGACTGGAAATATTTGCGCCAATACCCGGCAATGTCGAAGCTCTATGAAGCCGCCAAATCTGGTCAGTGGGCTGCCGATGACGGCACCATCGACTGGAGCAGGGAGTTCGATCCGCTAAACCCAGATATACCGATTGTGCCCGACATCTATTGCCCAGCTTCAATATTGCCCATCTGGACTAAACAGTCTGCCAAAGAACGAGCCACCCAGAGGCGCGCGATGCTGAGTTGGATCTTGAGTCAGATCTTGCATGGCGAACAGGGCGCCTTATATGGTGCAGCCCAGGTGCTGCAAGCGGTGCCGTGGTTTGACGGCAAGCTCTTTGGTGCCACTCAAGTAGTGGATGAAGCACGTCACATTGAGGTTTTTCACCGCTACCTCGACGAAAAACTCGGGCGCCGTTATGAAATCAACGAAAACCTCTATGTGCTGAGTGAGGCACTGGTAGCCGATTCACGGTGGGATGTGAAGTTTTTAGGCATGCAAATCATGATCGAAGGATTTGGCCTGGGAGCTTTTACGATGATTCGCAGCTTCACCGCTGATCCGCTGCTGCGTGACATACTCAAATATATTGTCGCCGATGAGGCTCGCCATGTAAGCTACGGAGTTCTTGCGCTACAGCGCTTCTACGAGACAGAACTGAATGAGAAAGAACGTGCCGAACGCGAAGATCTGGCTTTTGAAATTTCACTTTTGCTGCAGCGTCGCTTTTTAATGCACGACTTGTACGATGAGTATTACGGCAACTATTTCAATTTGAAAGATTGGAATAAGTTTGCCATGGATTCAGAGTTGATGCGGTTCTTCCGCCGCGCCATGTTCCGTCTTCTGATTCCAAATTTAAAACGCCTTGGACTTTTTACAGAGCGCATTCGCCCGCGCTACGCTGAAATCGGCATCGTAAACTTTGAAACAGGCCTCCAGATGTCTGAAATGACAAACGAAGAAATAATGGCTGTGCCTGTGTCGTGAGACAACAGTAAATGCCTACCTGAGAGCTACCTGCCATTTACCCTGAAGTTTTGTCCGCCTTTACCATCTTATTTGACTGATTTGGGCCGTGCCATAATCGGTGAGTCAAGAGTAAAGGAGCGCTGACTATGTCTCGCCAATGGATTTTCGGTGGCATCACTATCGCCGTTATCGGCTCATTATTTATTCATAGAAGCTATGCCAGCCCCCATAGCGACGCCTTCTCTCTCGGCAATTTGCCGAAGGCTGAAAACGGCACGGCAGAGCAAATAACCATTCACAAAAGTCTTACTAGTACCGACATTCTCGGCGGTAAAGACCGCTACCTCACGTACATCAGCACTGACAAACCAATCTACCGGGCCGGCGAAAATGTCTATGTGCGCGGAGTATTACTCAGTGCTCGCGGCCACAAACCGATTGCCGACAACCAGGGAGTCAATGCCACCATTGAGGTTACCGGCCCCAAAGGCGATGTGGTGGCGCGAGGAACAGTGAGCGCCCAGGACAGCAGCTGGGGCTTTAGCTGGAAGGTACCGGAAGGACAGGCCGGCGGTGAGTACCATCTCAAGGCGACCTATCCATGGAATGGCCATGCACCAGCCGAAAGAAAATTTGACATTAGAGCCTACAGGGCACCACGTTTGAAGTCACAAATTACATTTTTGCGCGACGGCTACGGACCAGGCGAAAAAGTCAACGCCACGCTCGATGTTAAACGGGCAGAAGGTGGCATACCAGTCGGCGCTAAAGTCTCAGTTACGGCAGTTATCGATGGCGTTGCCGTGAATGGCGCCACAAGCAAAGTAGACAGCAGCGGACTTTGCTCAGTAAGTTTAGATCTGCCCCACGATATTCCCCGGGGCGAAGGCACTCTTGCTCTAATTATTGAAGATGGTGGCGTCGTCGAGACTGCCTCCAAGACCATCCCCATTCTCTTACAAACAGTTGATTTGAAGATGTATCCAGAGGGCGGTGATCTAATCAGCGGCTTCCCCAATCGCTTATACATTCAAGCGACTTTGCCCAGTGGAAAACCAGCCGATTTAGCAGGAAAGCTCATGGCTAAATCCAGTGGCAGTGACTCTAGCGTCACTGTAGCTGAGTTTGCCACCGAGCATGAAGGTCGAGGCCGCATTCAATTTATCCCTGAAGCTGATAAAGAGTATTTTCTCTCCATCAATCAGCCTTCAGGAATAAAGACAACTTATCCACTACCAGCAGCTAAGGCCTCTGGAGCATTGATCAGGGCAGACAAAGACACTTTCGCCAAGGGTCAACCTGTTACGGTACTGGTGGGTTCTACCACACAAAAGTTCAGCGTCACTCTGGCCAAGCGCGAGGTTGTTCTATCAGAGTGTCACGTCGATTTGAGCAAGCGCAGCGACGTCAAATCAGGCTCGCTAATGCCAGTCACCTTTACAGTGCCAGAAGAGGCCGAAGGTGTTTTGACTGCCACCATATGGAGTGACAAAGATGTGCCCCTGGCAGAGAGACTGATTTTCCGCGCGCCACTGCACCCACTTAAAATCAGCATCAAAGCAGACAAGCAAAACTATGTTCCGGGTGACCAGGCCAAACTTACAGTCAAAGCTACCGATGAAAACGACAAGCCGGTCTCGGCAGTAGTAGGTGTAACTGTCACAGATGACAGCGTGCTTGAAATGATTGAAAAACGTGAACAGGCACCACGCTTGCCGGTCATGGCATTTCTTGAACCTGAAGTATCAGACCTGGCCGACGCGCATGTTTACCTCGACGAGACTAATTCTAAAGCAGCCCTGGCCACAGACTTACTGCTGGGCACTCAGGGCTGGAGACGTTTTGCTCTAATGAATATGGCCAAGTTTATTGAGACCAGTGGCGACAAGGCGCGGCGAGTTGTCGCCCTGAAGATACAGGCACAGCACGAAATGATGGCCATGAAAGAAGGCGGTATGCAAGCACGTGGTATGGCAATGGCCATGGCAGCGCCGGCACCGGTACCTCCAGCGGAAGCGGCAGCGGCCGAAGAAGATATTTCTCACGTCGCCGCAGTTAAGCCTATGCCCCAGGCAAAACAAATTGCTGCCTCGAGAGCGGCCGGCAACGACGACTTAAACAGGCAGCAGAACAAAAATCTCCCGGCTGTAGAAGGCGCACGTGACGATCTGCAGCAAGCAATGAAAAAAGCAGATGTGATGGGGCGCAGAGCCAATATTATGGGCGGCGCTGATGGCATGTTCGACAAAGAAGCTGATTTTCGCAGAGCGCAAAATGATTTAGTTATGGTGCGCGAATTTGCTTACGCAGTACGTAAAGATAGAAATCCTACTGATCGTGTCGACTTTACTGAGACTCTATTTTGGAATAGCGGTGTGAAAACCGATGCGAATACAGGCGAAGCCACTGTGAGCTTCGGTCTAAACGATAGCGTCAGCACATTCAGAGTAATTGCCGACGCGTTCAGCGCCAGCGGATCGATTGGTGCCACCAATATTGGTGTCGAGTCTGTTCAACCATTTTATGCCGAGCTAAAAATGCCGCTGGAAGTAACTGCAGGCGATCACATATTATTGCCGGTCAGTACGATCAATGCCACAAGCAGTGAGCTTGTCAGCCCAGAATTATCGATCGACTTGAAAGGTACAAGTGGAGGAGCTGGTAGAAGTGCAAAAGCGCAATTTAAGCTCTCGCCTATAGTTAAGAATGGCACTACCCTTGGTGCCGGAGGCCGGGTTAGGTTTATTCAGCCCATTGATGTAGAGGCGCTGCAACTGGGCTCCGTGAAATCTGGCGGCGAGAACGTAGGTGGCGTGGGCACTTTCCCCTTGATTCTCAGCGCCAAATCTGGACTTTTCCAAGATAAAGTAACGCGACTTCTAAGCGTGAAAGCCAAAGGTTTCCCCATTGAGAAATGTTTTGGTGGCATGATCGAACCAGGCAAATCAGTGGTGCACACTCTCACTATTCCCAAAGAAGTGATTGCCGGAAGCATCGCCTCTAACTCTGCAGTTTATCCCACTCCCCTGGCTAATATGACTGAGGCTCTTCAGCGTTTAATTCAAGATCCGAACGGATGCTTCGAGCAGACTTGCTCCACAAGTTATCCACTAACCATGGCTCAGCAGTACTTCCTCTCCCATACTGGTGTCGATCCTAAACTTGTAGAATCGTCGCGCAAAAAGCTTGATAGCGGCTACAAAATGCTGGTTGGCTTCTGGTGCCCTGATAAGGGTTACGAATGGTTTGGTGAAAACCCAGGCCACGAAGCGCTCACGGCCTTTGGCTTGATGCATTTTAGCGATATGGCTCAGGTGCGTGAAGTAGATAAAAATATGGTCGCTTCAACTCGAGCCTGGCTCTTCAAGCAGAAAGACGGTAAGGGTGGATTCTCGCGTAAGCGCCGCGCCCTGCATACCTGGATTGAAGACAAAGACTGCTCTAATGCATACATCTTGTGGTCACTGCTCGAAACTGGCCAACCTGCAGCTGACTTAAAAACAGAAATCGACTCACTCAAGAGTGCCACAGCCAGCAGCCCGAATAGCTATGTTTTGGCCCTGGCAGCAAATGCACTCTATCTATCAGACAACAAAGTGGAAGCTAAAAAGCTAATGGATAAGCTAGCTGCTAAACAAAAAGCAGACGGCAGCATCGGTGACGTTAAGAGTTCAATTGTTGGCAGTGAAGGCGAAGCCCTTGCAATCGAAGGAGCAGCGCTGACAACCCTGGCCTGGATGCGCGACCCCGCTTATGCCGGCAATGTAGAAAAGTCAGTCAAGTTTCTGGCAGACTCGTGCAAGGCCGGACGCTACGGTTCGACTCAGTCAACAGTGCTCGCTCTGCGCGCCATTGTCACTTATGACAAAATGCGCGCTAAGCCAAAAGCACCAGGAAAAGTGCGCCTCTATGTCGACGGTCAGTCAATTGGAGACTGGGCCGACTTCACACCGGCAACAACCGGAGCGATCAAATTGCCAGATCTTAGCGAGCTGCTCACACCTGGTGACCACAAGATTGAAATGCGCATGGAAGGCGGCGCACCAATGCCCTACTCAGTTGCGGTAAACTACAATGCCATCAAGCCAGCCAGTTCAGACCAGTGCAAACTTGATTTAAAAGTCTCACTGGCTCAAACTAAAATCACCGAGGGTAGTGCTACTGAAGCCAACGTTACAGTGATCAATAAAGAGAAAGCTGTGGTTCCCACTCCTGTTGCCATAATTGGCTTGCCAGGCGGTCTCGAGCCACGTCACGATCAGCTGAAAGAGCTGGTCAAGAAAGGCAAGATCGATGCCTACGAAGTACGCGGTCGCGAAGTGGTGCTCTACTGGCGCACACTTCCTTCTGAGGCAAAAGTAGAGATTCCATTGAGCTTAATTGCTGCAGTGCCCGGCACTTATACTGGCCCAGCCAGTCGTGCTTATCTCTATTACACCGACGAAAATAAGCAATGGGTAGATGGCGTTATCGTGGAGATTGCCGCCAAGTAGGTCCAAAATTATTGCTCATGGAGGTGCGATGGCGATGGCTTCTTCAAAGTCGCTTTGAAAGAAGTTATGAAGTTTGTTCGCACTTCTGGTAATCTGCAGTAGAAACCAATCACTTAAAAGTGAGCCCAAAATTTTACCCAAAGCCTCATTTGATCACTTTGCTAAAGTTGCGACCATTGCTATCTCTTTGCTGTCGCTATTTTTAACTGGGGCTCACCGAGGCAATACCGAGACAGGTGAGCGTATCTTGCCGTTTTCGTCGCGCTATTCGGTCGGCAATCTAATGGTACTGCAGGGCGTTCCCGAAACATTTGGCAACTGCAAGGGCCGTTTGGTTGCCGAAGCTCGTGGTTTGGTTAAACTGCCTCCGGGCAAGCAAATCAAGTTTGCCCCTAATGGTTCTTTCTATCAGCATCCTGAATGCCTTCTGAAATTACCGCGAGATGCTTTCGATTTTGTTGAGTTGAGCTTTTTGTCTATGACCGATGAAGAAGATACTTTTTGCGATCGAGCAATTCCGTTTCTCGGCCATATATCTTCACTAAAGGGAATAGATTTTGACAATTCTGACGCCAGTGATAAGGGTTTATCACAACTAGGTGCAATGCCGCACTTGCAGATGATCACAGCTTGTGAAAGTAGAGTTTCAGGTACCTGTTTGCCCAACCTTTTGGCATGTAAAAAACTGGCCGCATTGCGCTTGAGCAATGTCGTAGTTAACAACAACAGTCTGCGCTGGCTGAAAGATTTTTCTCAACTTCAACGGCTCGGTCTTGTGAGGGTCGATTTGTCTTTGATTGGCATCGAACATGTTAGTAAATGCAGTGCGTTGCAATTTCTTGATATTGATAAAAACTATCGTATCGATGACAAAGCGGTGCCGTTGCTTTTAAGGTTATCTAAACTAAAAGTGTTATGGATGGGCGGTACCAGCGTTTCTGTGCAAGGCCTAGAGCAATTGGCTAAGCTTCGGTTGAGCGCTATTAAGTTGCCTAAGGCATTTTCAACCTACACTTTCAAAGAGCAGCAACGAATTAGAAAGGCTTTTCCAGGCATACCATTTGGAAGGTCAAAGGTCCGCACTGTAGATTCTTTCTATGACACTATGCTTGCACCAGTGACACGGTAGTTTTTTTGATGCTACCGCATCTTTGCCATCAAAATCATTTAGTGTTCGCTCCACTTTTTAAAGTTTTAGAATTAGTTTTAAAGCCGATTTCGTCGAAAATCTCACTAAATTCAACCTTCTTCTGGCTCGAATAGGAGACTTGGAAAATCTCTTTAAACTGTTTAAAACCTGCTGGCGCTGAAAATTCGGCAGAGTTGAATGGTATGTTTCTCCACCTTTTTGTTTCTAGCTTAGTAATTAAACCGCTTCTCAAGTCGGTGTTCGCTCCGACTTCTATGATGCCGATCTTTGACTCTTTGACTTTCTTGCCTAGGCCATTATCTAGGCATCTATAAATTGGAATTCCTTCGGCTTTTGGTGTCCGATAAAGCCTAGAAAGAAACTCCCAAACTTGCGGAGCTGTGGCTATGGCCTTAGTGGTGCAGAGGACGTCATTTGGTGAGGTTGCGGTTCGGTATCTAGTGTATTTAAGGCCACTTTTAGACCCTGTGCCAAGCGCTGTAAGAGTCTCTAGTCTCGGCTGCCGGCAGCGAGCAAAAGGGTTTGACATGGTTTCGCCGTTAAACTTTTGTATTTCATTGCTCCACTCAATTTTCTCGTCTCTTCTGAAGCAATGTACTTTCCAGTCAGGAGCTTTGCATACAAGTTCGCAATTGAGCTTCTTGCATACCACCTTAGCGCCGTCACGGTAGATATCAACGATGCAATCTCCTAGCTGGTCTGAAGATTGCTCAAGTTGCCAAACAACAGTAGTTTTGGGCGCGGCATGGACCACTGAGACAAATAAAAAGGGTGATAGAAATATGAACAGCGCCAAGCGCAATTTCAGCTGAATAGCTACCTTGAATCTGAATCGTTCGAGGACATTGATCATTTTCCTAGTGTAAGTGATCTCGGCAAAAGTATCACTTCATTATCAGTCCAGCGGCGCCATATGGTGCGGTTGCTCATCAAAAAGCTATGCGTTCACAGAAGTAGCTTCTGCCACCGAGCCACCACTGTCTGATTGTCCCTCATCACACGTTGATGTGTCGTGATCGGTGCCGACGCTGACCCTGATCGTTGATCACGCTTCATCAAGGCAGACAGCAAAATTGCCAGCTGTAATTCATTGTGGTATTGGCGATTGATTGAGTAACAGTTGGATCACACTGCGTCACCGCTTAGACCATTTTTTTGAACTATACGGAAAGAGTTCACTTAGTGGCTTATTTTGTCTCGCAGTTGGGTCCTTTTCCAATTGCTCCAATAAATCATCCAATTCAGGAAGTAAGGGTTGAATTTTCTTCGATACTGGTGATTGTTCCAAACCGGTGTATTGATGACCAGTGTTTTTTTGCTCAAAGACCGAAGCATCGAAGTGTTGACTACTTGTTGCCCGTTTGGCATATGGGTTTTGATCAATCACACCTGCCTTAATATCGCCACCCCAGTGAGTGCTCACAGTGTTGCCTAAAACCGGCTCTCCCTCAGCACCAGCTTTAACCGACTTCAAGGTACTATGGGCCAAGTTATCCTTTTGGATGAAGTTTTGCCACTCTTTTGCATTAGGATCGGCCATGATTTTGTCTTTATCGAGAGCGACAATAGTCAAACTTGGATCCTTTTCCTTGAGCTCTTTCATCTCCTTTAAAAGTTTCTCGGAGTCTTTAGTGTCTTTGGAAATCTCCATCAGAAAAACGCCACCACCTTTGGCGGCAGCTTCCTTAACAGCCTCACTTACATTGGTGTGATCATATTTAGTTACGTCACTTACAGCTTTATCGTAGTTTTTCGAGAACTCAGGGCTGTTATCGCTTGGGCGAATAACTCTTCCAGCTTCTGCTCCACTGAGCTGAAAACCATTATCGAATTTATTGGCTTGCTGATTTTGACCTTGCATCTGATTGTAGATACGATTGTCAAAAATCTGATTGTTTTGTCCAAAGTGATCCACACCCGGTGGATTAAAGAATTGCGTTTCCATTGGACCTGGACCGCAATCGCCTCTATTTACTCCTCAACCCATGTCGTTTTGCCTCGCTTCGGTTAAGGCTTACTTTAAGGTGAGATTGTTGCACAACTGTTGCAGGCCACCCTCACAAACCCTGGCGAATTTATTATGCTCGAATCTATCGTAGACACCAAACCAAGTCTTTATCTTTCGCATCTATCCTAAGGTTCGTCGAGTGGGAAGAAATAAATTTGATCGCTGAGGTACGGTAGAGCTTTTACATTAAATACACTCTCATTGCGACCAGGCTGATCCGTCACTGGTCGATTAATATATAGTTTTTGGGCCTTAAGCATCTTGATAGTACTTTCTGGTATGGCAAAGCCGATCAGTCTGGGCGTTTCGCCCTTTGGCACCATCCCTTTTTGGATTACACGATTCGCGAAGAATTCCGCCGTGCTGATTTGAGAGGTTGCGAAAAAGTCCTTATGGTCCCGACCTCCTTCAAGACTGAATGCTTTACTATGTTGCGCGAGGAATTTCTCAGCGTCACTACCAAGGCAACCATGGGCATAAAACTCTAGCTGACCATGGCTCTTCATCAAAGGATGATTTCTCAAACCTGAAGCATGGGCTGCCAATCGTATCGGATTTTTTAGAAGTTGGCAGACATCACTATTAGAGTAGCTATCTATGTTTTCACTAACCCAGCGAAGATGACTCAATTTCGCTTCGAGTGCTTTCAGGCCCAGCGCCGTCCCCTCTATCTCAACTGGCACTTTTTCTCTTATATACTGACGCAGATTGCTAAGTGCTTCAAGAGCGCTTTCATCGCCCAGCGATAACCTAGCCTTTAGAAGCTTTGTAGCGTCAAGAAACTCTTTTTGTTTTGCTACGACTTGGGGCTCTTTGTGGAGATTGAGGTCACTCTTTATGGCGAGCTCAAATGCTTCCATGGGGTCCCTGAGGATTCTGCCGAATTCATTGGGTTTTAGCTGCTTATTAGCAACGGCGATAGAGACATCGCTTAGGTGTTTGTCATTCGCGCTTCTTTTTTCAGCTGCTTGCCGCTTCGATTGCTCCTCTTCTGCTTCGGCAAGAATTTTTTGGTCTCCTGATGCGCCAGGATCTACAAGCGCAGCTGTATGTGCTGGAATCAAGTCGTTCAGTTCAAAGAACAATGCAATATCCGCTGAGTTTGAACGGCCTGAGCTTGCCAGCTCAAGCAACCCATTTCTAGTGACACTATCCTCCCTCATTAGTCGTTCCACTTGATCAGACTGAATGCTCTTGGTTGTGAGAGCTTTGCTCAGCATCACTACTTCTGCAATTTCTAGTTTTGCATTCACTATTGATTCGATGGTACTTGGTACAGATGCCTTGGAAGTTTTTCCAACAAACAGTGTTTTAACGAGTGCTGCCATTTCTTCTGAACTAGAAAATGCTGCAGTGATTTTATCGAATTGCTCATTGGTCAGCAGTGTTCTCTGATTTTCGGCTGTCGAGTTGACCCTATTTTCACTAGGGCTAGAAGCTGCTTCTAGCAGTTCGAATTTGAGTTCGGCATTTTGCATCGATGATATTTTCGAGTAGAGTTCAAGATCGCGGCTAGCGACTTCCAAATGTTGACGTGCTCGTGCGCGAGCAGCATCAGAGTTGGAGAGAGCCATAACGTCGTCAATGGCTGCTTCGACTTGGGCCGTAGTGGCCCTGGTGCTTTTTGCCATTGCTGCTAGAGGGCTAGCGGCAGAAGGAGGAGCGGTCAAAATTTTGCCAATCAACTCAGGTGGGTGCTTAAGAATTCCATCGAGGTGTCTAGTCAGCAGAGTGACTGCTTCTTTTAGTTGTAGCCTTTCGGCGTCACTTCCTGCAGATAGGCGAGCTATAAGTTCGCTAGAGAATAGAGAATCAACTACGGGAGAATCTGATGGCTGATTTGATGCGCGTTTTGTCAGAGCTTCAAAGGCGAGCTGTGAAACGTCGCTGGAATCAAATATCTGCTTTAAAGCGTGACCTTGTTTTTCGGGAATGTTAAGCAACCATTGAGCTTGCTCGGCGTTTCTTGTGCCCTTAGTGTTTTTGAGCAGGTCGATCACAGGTTCAAATGCGGCTAAGTTTGCATTTACCGTTTCTGGATTCTCAAGAAGTTTATATAGCGACTCTCTGTTGAGAACATTTTGATTTAAAGCATCGACTAGAATTTTCTGGTCGCTCTTGCTCAGATGGTGGTTAATTGAATCCCACTGCGTTCTTTCTAAGCTTGAAAGGGTTTTTACCGTATCTCCAGTCATAAATCTGCTTGGACTAAATTTACTAGGTTCTTTTTGTTCAGTTGCAACGAAGTCCATCATGAATGCTAAATCCATGGTCGTGTCCGGATGAACTACTGATGTTTTTGTAACCCGTAGCAGAGCATCGATTGCCTGCGAAGCCTTATCCTTTTGCGACTGAGAGTCAAGCTTTGTTTCTATTTTGAGTCGCATCTTGTCTATGTACCGAAGAGCCTCTCTGTGTGTCTCTTGTGCCTTGTCTCCAATTGATGGCGCTCCATATTCCTCTGCTTGCTTAACCTGGGAGAGCATATCTTCTCGGCCGTCCCTTGACGAAGTTTTTAAGACATTGTTTACCTGTCTACCTTTGGAGGCTAGATTTCTTACCAGACCTTCGGCCTCGCTTTGCATAACGTAGCCACGCTTCACCATATATGATGTCAATCTTGATTGCTCTCCATCGGGAGCCAGGGCCAGAGCACTGTCTATCCAATGCTTTTGACTGGCCTGAAGCTTAGCTATTGGTTCTTTAGAATCTGCTGTGCTATCGCCGCCTTCTCTTTCTAGAATCTTGAGCTTCGCTGAGTCGCGTGCCATCATATCTAGTGCCGTAAGGTATTTTAGACTTCGGGTTTCTTCTGCTATAGACTCACTGTTTTTCAACATTGCCGCTGCGGAGTCTCTTAGTGACTTTGGCAAGTTTGAATCTACTTCAATTGCTTGGAGTGCTGCTTTACTGGCTGGCGAGTTGAGTAATTCTTGAGTTGCCTTTGGGCTGCTTCGCGATTGAATGTTCTGCGCTATTGCTTGAAATGCTTTTGCAGCTTCAATTGAATTATTTGCTGGCTTGCCTTCAGGGTGAGTAATTGTATTCAGTTCAGTCGATAGTTGAAGGGCGAGTCTTTTATTGTCGTTGAATGCAAACTCTAAGGTTTTAGAGTTTTGAAAACGAAGGGCTCTGTTTTCATATCGTGAACCATAATCGTAAAAGTCGATAGCACCGCTGGTCAGTGCCATTGTGGCATCGGAAACTCCGGCCAAAGCATTGAGATATTGGTCTCGCGTAGGTTTTTTACCCAAGCTATCGCGGGCGGCCTGTACTAGCTGACGCACTGCACCTTTGCTCATTGCCTCATCAGAAAGGGCCACATTGTTGTAAGTAACTCGTATATTTGAGATCTCGCGTCTAATCTCATTGACTAGAGCTTGGTTGCGTGCAGAATCGCCTCCCGGAAACTCGACATCGCGGCTTCCAAGAAAACGATAGAGCGTCCTCGCGTCTGGAACTTCAGGTAGTTGACCATTCTTCATATTTTCAGATAAATAGCTTTTGACTTGCTCTCTGGCAAATTGGGCGTCGGCCTCTGTGAAGTTCTTAGTGCCGTTGACTGGTTCACGTTGAAATGTGCTGTCGCCAAAGATGCTTTTTTCAGTGCGACCACTTCCTTTTGTAAATGCCCCCGTAAGGCAATCGTCTGCTAGAGTTTCGACAAATAGTTTTGGATTGGCTTCTGCTAGAGCTTGATACCTAGCTGCGTCTATTAGGTGGGTAAATTCATGGATATTTGTTTGACTGGGGCGTGATGATTCACTGGAGCCCTCTCCAACATAGAGTTCTACTTTTGCTGTGTCTGAACTGAAGCGACCTAGTGCCCCAGGATTGTCTTTGACTGAAGATAGACTGACACCTATCTCTCTCGCTAGCTGCTGCCCTAAGTCTTTGCTAATTCCCAGGCTTGTTGAAATTAGCTCGCTAGCATCTTGCAGGAGACCTTCTTGTAGAATTTTCTTACTGGCGAATATGGCGTTCTCTTGTTCTCTAATTTGACTGTCACTAAGGCTTCCTCGTTCTTTGCTCAGCACAGTTTCAAGTTCTGCCAGCTTGCTAGCGACCTGATCTAGTGGTCTGAAATGAGCTCGTCTTGTGTTAGCTAGATCGGACTCTCGCGAATAACGCACACCGGCATCAGGAGGCTGCAAGTTCTGCCCCTCATAAACACTTTCGCTAGATCGCAATTGATTAGGCAGCTGGTCAGACCCCACCAAATCCATACTTATCAATCGGGCTGCTGCGCTTCGACCGGTGTCATCATTGGGCAGCATTGGCAAAAGGTCTAGGGCGGCCTGCTTGGCTTGCTCCAAGACTCTAGGATTAGCCGTACTTTCTGATCTTAGAGCGGCCAGGGAGCTAGTCAGCCTTTGAGCAGTGGTCTGGAACTTCAAGCTTGCCATCGTAGAGTCGATGGCAGATGTCGAATTGAGTTGGCTGTTGAGGGTTTGAATATTTCTTGTCAGTTCTACCGCTTGGGCTCGTCGTTCAGCTCCAGAAAAGACCGAGTAGTGACCTTCCGCCCCAGCAATACCTAACCCTTCTTCAGTAATTCCACGAGTAAGCTTGTGCAATTGCGGTTCGCTATATGCACCAGAATTGGCTGCACTAAAGGTTATACTGCCATCATTAGAATCAACTCCACCATGGCGTGCCCTGGCGACAGAGCGATATTGTTCGGCTTTCGCATCTATAAATTTCGCCAATTTATGATCACGATTGATTACTTCAGCAGCAAGAATAGAATGGTCTTTCACTGCAGCATAATGCTGTAATTCTGACGCCATTAAACTGCCCAACTTGCTAGTATCAACACCAATGCTAGCAAGATGGTCAGATTCAGCTTTCTTGCTCGCAAGCCAACTGTTTATCTCTGCTGGCGAATGCCCTTGATTAGACTGTGCATAGGTCTTTAGAAGTGAACTTACGGCACTGCGCTGTTCTGCATTCGTCAACTCTTTGCGCGGCTCATAACTTAGCTTATCGTCTCCGACAGTAATGCGTTGATTGCCTCCTTGTGCAAGCTCGCCGAAGACATCTTCTTGCAATCTTCGCTCAAAGGCCTCAGGATCTGCTTTGTAGAGACTGGTTCGCTCGAGCATTTCAGACATGTGCTTCATTTCGTGCCA
Organism: Candidatus Obscuribacterales bacterium; assembly: GCA_949127735.1. GTDB lineage: Bacteria > Cyanobacteriota > Vampirovibrionia > Obscuribacterales > Obscuribacteraceae. The sequence continues at coordinate 22,279 of CASBPX010000058.1, forward strand.
AAGAGCACTGGTGGGATCAGGATGCTTTAGACTAATTTCAATACTGTTATCCATATGGTAGCTATCATGTTCCGCATCGAGTGACAGATAGATATCCTTTTCAGAAATAAGATAGTCTTTGATTCTGCCATTTTCATCCCGGGTAACTAAACCCAGCTTTGCCGCGTATTCTCGGCCAACAGTGATCATCTCTTGGGCAATTTCAGCCCTAATCTCTACCGCCTTTTCAACACTGGCACCATCAAGAGCCTCAACTAAACTTTGAATAGTTCTATCTGACTCTCTCTCGACACCAAGGCCTTTCCGACTTAGGTGCGCCTCTAGTGGAGCTGGCGAAACATGGAGCTTTTCATATGGTGCCGAGTATTTGGATACAGAAATCGAGCCGTCTGCCAATTGCTCTACACGATGTCCGGTAGCAGTGAGCATCTCGGTCATACCCTTCAACGCCGTGCCATCTACCTCAATGTGCGAATTGTCGTGCATGCGAGCCGTAGTCGCCGAGCCGACCTTGCCTTGCGCTAAACTCATGCTAGCGGCGAGCACCATAGATGTCAGCGGAGAGTTAAGCTGTGATTGTCGCAAAGCATTCTCTGCTAAAGTTGAGACGCCTTCTTGACCAAATTCTTGGGCTACATCTTTGCCCGACTCGGCGGCAATTCGTTGCAGCCAAGCAGACATCATGGGTCTTGAGCTAGAGGCAAGTCCGCTGTTTTCAGCCAGCTCTAATATTTGCATGCTCTTAGGATTAGCCACTAAAGACTTGACCCATCCTTGATTAATACCATTGAGACCTGATTGCCCCAAACGCAGTGCTCCAAGACCAACTAAACCCATTACTACGTTTTGACCGTACTCAAGTGAAAGTGGCCCTGTCACCTCTTTCGCATACGATTCAACCAACTCCTTAGCGGCGCTGGCCGAGCCTGCAAAGTCAGAAGAACCAATTAGTTTCGAGATAGCCACCTGATGTTTAGCCGACCAGGCACCAGTATAAGAGCGGTCATTATAAGCACCTAATCCGGTATCACCAGCATAGTGATTAGTTAAATAAAGGACTTCTTTCGTCAGTTGAGTAGCACCAAGAGCTACTGCTGATGAAACAAGCAGAGCTGCAACAGGACTGGCTGTCCCCACAGAGCCAACGGTTATCGCCACAGCTACCGCTGCAGCAGCAATTGTTGGTCCGTTGTCGTGCAACCAATTGTGGAGAGTATCGGGCTGAAATGCTCGGGTACTGGCGTCCTGAAGAGTCGCAAAAAGCTTTCTGTGTTGTTCTGATTCTGGATCTAGCAATTCAAGCACGCCTGCAACTGACTTTGAACGCGCCTCTAGGGCTTGTTTTGTCTCGGGGTCAGAAGCTTCTCTTGCAGTAGAATCAAGCTTAAGTTTGAGGTCTCTCAAATCGCCAATATCCTGGGCAGACGTACTCTGCATAATCTTCTCAAGGTCTTTTGCTTGTGATTTTAAGTCTTTGACAAAGTCATCATATTTGGTGCCTTCATTTCCGCTTTGAAAAAGCTTAGAAAAAGTGGCAAATTCTTGGCCAAATTTTGTCACACCTGCCTTAGCTCGTTGCAAGCTAGGATCGGTATCAAAGACCTCAAGAGCCTGGCGCCGCCTGATACCAAGATCAAGATTGGCAGATTCATCTTTATGAATTCCAACAAGGACGTCCATTGACTGGGAAATCCTTTCGCCACGACTACCAGAAAACTCAGGCAGATTTTGAACTTGAGTCAAATTTCGGTTGCTCAAACGCTCTAGGGCTCCGCTGTTTAAATCATTCCAGACCTGCGGTGCACGTAGTTTTAGGGCTTCAACTCCGTAACTATCGAGCATCATCAAGGCCAAATAGTCTTTGCGCTCTTGCGGTGCGTCACTTTGAGATAAACGGCTATATTCGAACAGCGTCGAAGAAAATTTCAGTTGTTCCAATTGGTTTGAAATGTTGCCGGCCCTGTCAGCGTCTTCCAAGAAAGACTTCTCAGTTGTTCTAAACTGTCTAAGGTTCTCGCCTTGCTCTTTGGCAAATGCTTCTACTCCACTCTCGAACAAATCTACCTTACCAGCGAGAAACCCCAGAGGAGCGGCCGAAACGCCAGACTGAATAAGCTTCTCAAGACCATGGTTAGCTACTTGCCACGACCCTACTCCCTTCTTCGTCAGCTGTTCCAAGACCATAAAGCGTTCGCTCTTTTCGGCTCCTTTGTCGAGCATGCGATCTTCAACTGTTTGCAAATCGGCCCTAGTTTTAGAAGTTAATTGACGTATTTGCTGATCTAGTGCGGGTTCACCAAGCAAAAAAGCATAAGGGCTATCTTCACCCTCAAGACGCTGGTTTAGCACCAAGCCAGCTAGTTTTTCGGCATCTATTGCTTCACCTTTGCCCTCGCCGGCAAGTCGCTCTCTTAAAGTCGAATCTAAAGAGTTAAACATCTGCATTCTGCGATCTAAGGCCAGGAGATTTTGCTCACCATATTTGGTGGCAGCTCTCTCTATCTGCTCTGCAAATAGCTCATGCTTGACTCCCCACCGATTAAATAAATCAGGGGACTTAGCAGCGCTATCACTATTTAAGTATGGTGCCCTATCTAAGGTTTCAGCAAGAAAGCATGTATCCAAACCTTTCTTGCCCGCGAAATTAGAGCTGATCAAATCAGATGCTCCAGGAAAAGCGCTGGAGAACAGCCTTTCTTCTTCTCGCTTGGCAGATGAATCTAGGATACCTAGTCCCGGAGTAATTAAAAAATTGCTTTTGCCGGCTAAAAAAATGCCATCAGCATAATTATCACGACCGTTACCAGCTTTGGCACTCAAGACCTCCAGCCCAGCAAGGTGGTTTCGTTCTTCCGTTTTGCCAACGATCAGACCAATGCGAGCCTGCATTGTGATTCTCTCTTTCTCATTGTTCGCTACAAAGCGATCACCGCTAGTGCCTGTGATGGTGTTTAGCCCGCTAAACTGAGATTCAAAAAGCCTGGATGGCGTGACACTCTTGTCGCCAGTAGCAAGTTCAAGGGCTGCCACTTTGACTTCAACTGGTGCTCGCTCAAGCGCAACGCTAAATGCTGAGACCTGATCTGGTTGCATGTTGCGTAAGGCTACGTTAAAATCATTCACACTCCAACGGTCAGACATCGCCATCATCATCGAGACACTGGCCGCGTTCTCCTCACCAGAGTTAGAGAGCAATTGCGAACTTATAATCTCTTTCACAATTTGATCGAATTTGGGATCTTTAGCCGCTAGATCTGCGACTTGCGCCTCAATCGGTCGCCGCGAGTCACTCTTCGCCGCCACCAGAGCAGCTGTAGCCATCTTTTCGCGCATATCTGGGCGCATTTCACCCTGGGCGCGTACAGCCGTCAAGAGCGGATCCTCCTTTTCTAGAATTGATTTGTTTGAGCTGCTTATATCGGCAAGAACTGCTCTGACATTAATGTTCTGGGGAGTTTTTAGGGCTTCAGCCACTAGGGTCTTTTGCATATCAGAAGATGTGATGGCGCGACTCATATCGGCATCATTGCTGAGGGTCCGCTGGCTTTGATTAAAGATATAAGGCTCTAATTTTGGAATGTCTAACCGTGCAACTTCAGTCCCAGTATCCATCGGAATAGGTATCCCATTATGGAAGCGCACAGAAGCCACAGCCACTTCTGCAGCAGCAATAAACTTGGTGGCATCTGAATCACTAAGGCTTTTACTTTTCCCGTCTGGCCCTAACATAGTGAGACCAACGATAGAGCCATTTTCAATCTTGTAGGCAAGCTGATTTTGACCAAAGTTCATCTCGAATTTTTCTAACTTTGAGTCAGAGTTCAATACTATCTCTTGTTTCAATCCAGAAGACTCAACGCCAAACGTAAGATGAAGCGACTCTTGATCGAAGGTATTCTGTAAATTAGTTATTCCATGATTAGGAGTTTCAATTTTTCTATCTTCATATAGCCTGGAACCATCCTGCCTGTACGTAAAACTTTCAGACAGCAAAGGTCTGTCCTCTTTGAAGTCGTTTTTGTCGGCGAAAATTTTCAATACCTTGGCGCCGGATATGTCGCTTCTCAAGCTCACAATTGGCTCGCCGTCCGGTAATTTGCTTTGATCAGAAATTACTTTGCCACTTCGATCGAAAAATTGTTCACCTGCTCCGAGAGCCTTTTTGTCTTGACTAGGTGCTAGACGATCTTGTGGCGACCCAAGAATTTCTTGAATGACATTTTCCCATTTCTGCCAGTTCTTATCCGGCAGCGACTTCTGCTTCGAGCTGTCATTCTCGGAAATTCGATTCATAAATCGCCCTCAAATGTGAATTATCGAATACCCGTAGTCATATTGACGAAATCAACGAATAAACTTGAAGCTGGACCAAATCCGTAACGGCCATGTGTCAATTTCAAGAAATCATCAGCCACTTCTAGTGCACTGCCCTTGTAGCCTACAGGATGCAATAATTGTTTATCGGAAGAAAGATGGCTTGTTGTTTCTGTCGTATCTGTATCATGATTGTCCACGATAATCAAAGAGCCTAGTAGGCGTTCTGTCTTTTCATCAATTTTCAGGTTTGCCATGTAATCACCTTAGTATAATCGCATCGGTCTGACAGCCTGCAGTATAGGTAGCAATTGTTGCAAAGTTACGTCAGTTCCAGCAGCGGTTTCGGCATCGAGATCTTTCGAATGAGCAGCCCTAGGTCTGTTGAAAACACCTACACGAGCCAGTCCTTCAGAAAAAGGCCTGAATGGAGTGTGATATGTTCCTTAACGAGAAAGACCCAATTATTAGCTGCGGCTTGTTAACGACATTTTCATGAACTGGAAAAACTTGAAGCGCTTATTCACCATTTGGCACGAATATATGCCTGATTATTTTCCAAATCGTTATGGTTTTTATGAGCCTTACAATAAACCGGTTGCCTTTAAAGACATTGATACACTGCAAGAATTTTCTGACAGAAGAACTTCTATCAATTTACGAAGAACAAAGCCATTTATTGCAGAAGGATCCATAGAAATAACTAGCAAAAGACTTTTATTAAGGCCAGTACTCTGTTTGTTTACAGCTAAGCCACTCAAGCCGTCGTAGCCTAATACCTGCTGCATTTCGCTTTTGGTTTTGCCGTTGGCACCGTTGCATGTCATGGTCAGAGCGGTGCTAACGCTGTAGTGCGATACTACAACGTTGCCATCAAGTTTTTCTGCCCCTAGCCTGAAGACGCCGGTGGCGCACCCAGGTACTTTTGCCCTCACCTTATTAGCTTCAGTTTTCCAGCTATCGAATTTGGGCATGTAAACATAGATGCCCGAATATAAGTCAGGATTTGCCCTTGAATAAGCCGAAGTGCATTGTTATTCTCTTGCTGTCAGCAATTTTGCTGTCGGCAAATTTTCAGGTGGTTGCTGGCGATTCTCTAACTGTCACTTTATGTGGTGCTACGAGGCCGAGAACAATCAATTTGAAAGAACAGAAGTGTTTTGTTGTGATTAAAAATGAGTCTAGGTCTGCAATTAATATCTGGGGCGAAGGTTGCTCTTGGGGATGGTCAAATATTTCTTTTGAAGTGAGAGCTGGGTCTAAGGTGCTGCCTGTAAAGCGTCAGGAGACTAACTGGAAGCGTAACTTTCCGATGCCGTTGAAGTTGCTACCAGGCGATGTTTTTGTGCGTGAGATAAATCTTGAAGACCGCACCTGGGATTGGAGCAAAGTGAGTGGGTTTTGCAAAGATGATCAGCACGCAAGCATCTCGGCTAAACTGCAGATTGAGAATGAACCAACTGCAAAGGCTGAAAATATATGGACAGGCTCTACACGTTCATCCACTTCATGTGAATTGAACTAACCTGACTTTGAGTTAGGCATTACTGGCGGTGTTCGCTTATAAGTCTTGTAGAGTCTGAAGTCTTACGCGACCGCGGAGAGCTGCAGACGCCTGTTCTGAACACAAAGCTATGGCGAGGCAGTGGTGCAGTGCTCGCTGTTAAGCCAGCGAAACCGAGACCTAGTCTAAAATAATGTACTGGTTCGAGTATGTGTCTCCTGATCGGCGAGATTCATGTATTATCTGATTCTGTTCAGCTTGATTTAGATCGCACTGAGTTTGGAAGGAAATAATATGAAAATAGTCGTGGCCGTTGATGGCGAAGAGAGTGCACACAGCGCACTGACTGAAATAACAGCGCAGAAGTACAGCAGCGAAACCGAAATTCACCTTATACATGTTATGGTTTCCGGTTTTGCCGACGTTTCGACAGCCGGAATTCCCGATACTGTTGCCATTGAAAGAGCTGAAGAGAAGGGCGTGCTAGAGCGAATGGCTAAAGCCCTGAAAGAGAAGCTCAACATTAATGCTACTGTGGAAATTATTGAAGGCGAAGTCGCCGCAGTAATAGCGAATGCCTGCAAGCAATTTGGCGCAGATGAAGCCATTGTTCCAGGCCATGTTCGCCATGGCTTTGCTCGCTTTTGGTTCGGCAGCATCGCTGATGAAATAGTCGACGCCGCGCCCTGCACCGTGGTCGTTCTGAAAATGCCGGAAACCAAGGATTGAACTTGCCTCACGGCGAACAACTTGTTGCTATGGTGGAAGCACAGGCACTGCAGGTGGTGGTGGCTTATCGAGGGCTGACCGGTCAGTTATTGCTGTTTAGCAACAGCACTTTGCCACGGCCAGCGGCCTTCTAGTTCAACCTCCAAAGACCAACTCAAGAACGTTCGCACAAGCACAATAAGTGCTAGTACAAGCACCGATTCCATTGTCGGGGCGACTCCCACTGTGCGAATGATATCGCCGGCCACTAGAATTTCGAGCCCGAGCAAAATTCCTTTACCAAGATTTTGTCTGTAGCGACGGTAGCCATCCTCAATTTTGAATGATCGAAGGTAAATCACAGTCGACAGAATAATGCTGATTACAATCACAGCCACGCCGACAACGTCGACGTAGCCACCTATAAGCTCGATCACGTTGTGAAGATAGGGCATTCTAATTTGGCTTACTCAGCAGGATACTAAAGGCGCGATCAGACGCAGAAACGCCGTTAACATGATTATGCCACATTTGGCTCTATTACCTGCCGACATACTACAATTTTAGTCTCATAAAAATTGTGGCTTGCGGATTATCATTGTAGCGATCGCAGTGCTCGTAGCCATGACGTGCGTAGAATTTTATCGCGGCACGCAGGTCGTCTTTTGTGTCTAAATAGCACCATTGATACATTCTCGATTTGGCGTAGCAGTGCAATTCTTTAAGGAGTTGCTCCGCTATCCCTTTTCCTCGAAAATGCTCTCTGACGTACAGCCGCTTTACTTCACAGGCCTGGTCTACTTGCGGCAGAGGCCTCATTCCAATACATCCCACTATCTCTTCTTCGACTTTTGCCAGCCAGAATGCACCATCATCTGCAAAATATTTTCCAAACGCCGTGAGGTCGTCGCGTATCGCCGCATCAATTTCGTCGCAGTATTCTTCTACAATTGCGTAGGCGTTGTGCAAGTCTGACGGGCCGGCCATAAACACTTTCACTTATATCACCTCAACAGATTTTTCTGGCTGCAGCCATAAAAATAGCAAGCGGCTTAAACGAGTCAGTTAATCGCCAGCGGGCTCGATTTTCCAGCGAAAAATAGCGGAGCCATCGTCAGGATTAAACCGCACTTCGGTGCGGGCGTCAGGCAGGCCCCGACGCAGAATAGGCTGGATTTCACAGCATTTAAAGATTTCATCAGAACCTCAACAGCTGTAAGCCTACATCGAATCTTTGCCAACAGTCTAACAACTAATAATGGCAGGTGTTTACAGCTTATGCCTAAATTTCCAAAAATCGATTGGCTCAAGGATGTTGATGTAGAATACAAGCCCCTCTGCTCTGAGTCGCTCATGGACTGTTTTCGCTGTAGAAATAAGGCTCTCGAACCTGATAGACAAGAAGGTGATTGCAACTTTTACGAATGTAAGAGCTGCGGCAGAAAATATTGCCAACAAAAAAGGTTGGAACTTTGTGATGCGTGGCCATGCCCACTCGGCATTGTTTTGTATGGAATGATTTTTGAAAATGATCCTGTAAGCAAAGCATCAGCACATGCCGACTATGTTCTTAAAGAGAATGACGCGGCGATGATCAAAGCTATTTGCGAAGATATCGAACTTGAGTTGGCATCACCATCTCAAAAAATTCGCGACATAGTAAATTGCATAGCCAGCGAAGAAGCACTGAGAGAGTTTCTTGAGATAGTGGCTCAGAGACTCAGGACAAGTTTGCAATCATGTTAGAGGAGATAAGAATGCTAGCGGCAAAAGAAGTTTGGCTGAGTTAGAAGCTAACGCAAAAATTAGTGAAAAGGGGTACGACGCTACTAGTGGCGGCGTTCCATTTGCGAACATTGCTTGCACGTAAAGTGCCGTGCCCCTTGCGCAAGATGTTACTGTTATCATCGGCATCCAACGTCTGCTACTTGTACCTTTTTCTAATAGCGAGGCCTATGCCTGAAATAAGTGACCATCCCTGTGTTTATGCCGGTTTCTGGAAGCGCTTGCTGGCCGACTTGGTCGACGGCTTCATAATTGTTTTGGCTCAAGCTCCTGTCTGGATTTTACTCTTGTTTTTAATCCAGGCAGATCGGCCATTTGTCGATAAGCACAGAGTAGAGTTGGAATTGTTGATCTGGGCGCTTCCAGCCATTCTGTCATGGCTTTACTTTGCACTTTTCGAATCGTCAAAATGGCAAGCCACACCGGGAAAGAAATTTTTTGGTTTACGTGTATGCATGTCAGACATGCGGCCCTTATCATTCTGGCGTGCCTCGCTAAAAGTTTTCATAGAAGCAATCACTTTCATTCTTCCACTAGCCTTTTTGGCACATTTTGGCGAAGTTGGGCAGGCGCTCGCTATCTTTGTTTCATTGCTCTTTGTTCTTGTTATGTTCGCAACCGAACGCAAGCAAACTGCCTACGATCTGGCCGTTAAGCGAGTTGTTATCGATACGCGCGGCAAGTCTGTCATCGACGCACCAGACCAATCTAAGCGTAGACGCATTGTGGCGTACGCAATTGCAACTATGCCAGTCTTTTGTATCGTCTTGATAATCGGCCTTTACTTATCCTCGACTGGCATGACGCTAGTTAAGTTAGATCATTGGCGAGAATCTGGACTACAAAACTCCAGACGGATAGTGGTGGCTGACTACGCTATCCCAGCGGGACACGAAATTACATTGAAGGATGTTTACGAGGCCAATGATGCTATTGATAATCTTTCAACTGACTCTGCCATCTGCTCAGATTTTATCGTGGGCTCCGCCCCCGTTAGCAGCATCGAACAAGGGCAGCAAATTACATTAGACTATTTCGAAGAACCAATACGGCTTAAAGCCCAGGAGCAACAGCGCGAGCGCTTGAAACGCTCATCCGCTGTCGCCATATGCAGCCACAAGCGAGCCGTTCCAGACTGGCGCGATAAGACACCTGTTATCTTCGCTAATCGCGATGTTCCTGAAAATAAGGTGATCGCTGAATCAGACTTGAGATCGGAAATGCGGGCGGTAGAAAGAGCGCCAAAGAGTGCTATGTCTGATCAGTTAGCAATAATTGGAAAAAAGGCCAGATATGGTCTATCTAAGGGCCAAATAATTATGTTCAACCAGATTCTTCCAGACCAGGCCTTCATCGCTTCAAAAGATCTCAAATCAGGTAAACGCTTAACGTCTACAGATTACCGACCTTTTAAAATTACAAAGCGAGGCCTTTGTCCAAGTACAGCCGTGGGAGCGGAGAAACTTCTAAACGGCGCCACAACCAATGCAGTGATTAAGCGTGACGAAATCATTCGATTACCAGACTTAATTCTGTCGAAATAAATTCTTCAAAGTTGTTCGTCGCAGAAGCTAGACGAAGACCGCAAGCATTGAGAGCGACCAGCTTCATAATTCCTTGACAATAATTCGGTAGGCTTCAAGCACTGGATGTTCTATTTCCGCCTCGTTGAAGGAGATAATATGCGATTGCCAATTTCTCTAGCTCTATTTTTTACCCTTGTATTTTCCACCGCCGCAACTGCCGCTAACGAAGGCATCGGCTGGATTCCCACATGGCAGCAGGCACTTGCTGAAGCCAAACAAACCAACAAACCAATCATGCTCATGGCGGGCGCACCCGCCTGTGCCGGAGTTCCAGGCACCTGGTGACCGGGCAAGCAAGCCTCAGACATGAGTTACATGTCTCAACCCGAAGTAATCGCCGCCTCTAGAAACTTCGTCTGCGTCAGGTTAATGACCTACGAAAGCGCCGCCGAAGCGGAAGTGCTCAAGTCAATGTGGCGGCCCGGCGCGCCTTTAGAAAATACGCTCTTTGCCATTCTTGACTCTACTGGGCGCCCTCTCACCAGGGGTGTTCGCTCACCTGGATTTTTCTACAGCGATGCAAGTGCACTTGCCGGCGCGCTCAATGATGTCTCCAGCCGCTATTCAGGCCGGACAAACCCAAAAGGATTGCCTGTGATTGCCACCGTGCGTCTTGGTTTGAATGTGGCGGCCTGCGATAAAAGACCGCTGGCTGTTGTACTGGCAGATAGCGAGCAAGACCGGCGTGCTCTCGAGGCCAATCTCGCCCCCCTGGCCTGGAGCTCAGAGCTGGTTGGCAAAGTCTGTTATACCTCAGGAGGCAGAAACGATTTGCGCGGCATCTCAGGAGCGAATTTGACCAGAGGCTATCTGTTTGTCGCTCCCAACGAATTTGGCACCACCGGCACCACCATTGCGCAGCTACAACCTGGCGCTTCAGTGGCCGAACTGAAATATGCACTACAATTGGCTGTTGATAGGTATCGGCCATCTTACACAGATCACCACGATCATGTGCGCATGGGTCGCCAGCAAGGAATTCACTGGGACACCGCGATTCCGATTACCGATCAACAGGCACTGAGGGCTGAGCAAGGCAGATAGTAAACTCGACCATGAAATCGAACACGCGCCCATTTCTTTTAGACCAGCAGAATAGTGCTGCCATATTTATTCAAAGTCTGATCATGCGTCATCAGTATTGCTGGAACAGACAAACTTTGTGCCACCAGCATCCGATCGAAGGGATCGCGATGAATTGGGGGTAAGCGCGAGACTGATATACAATGATCAAACGTCACAGCCAATTCTTGGAAGCCAGTGCTTGCGATTGCCTCGACCAATATTTCTGGGGAGACCGTTATCCTTCCCATAGAGTGTTTAACTCCGACTTCCCACAAACTCACTGCACTTACTAAAATTTCGTTTTGCGGATCCGAAATTAGTTTTGCTGCTTTTTTGCTGAGCCGCTGGTCACCGGCCAATGCCCAGAGCAAGATGTGCGTATCGAGAAGAAGCTTCACTCTTCAAGCCCCTCAAAAGCTTTCAGAATAGCTTTAGGAAGTGGTTTGTCAAAATCGGCTGGGATTTCAAACTTTCCCTTCAAGCAGCCCAGCCTGCGCGGGCGACTAGTGGCCGCCAAACCAGAGAGCTTAGCCACAGGTTTGCCTGCCTTGCTGATGACGATTTCCTCGCCTTGCAGAACGCGCTCAATCAGCTTGGATAGATTAGTCTTAGCTTGATGAATATTGACGGATTCCATATCGAAAAACCCCAAACTTAGCTAAGTCTAGTCTATCACGGATGGTTCGATCCTCAGATAACCGGGGGGGTCGCAAATTCTCATTGCTTGCGAGGAGCAGATTGTAGACTTCATGGTCTGGGCGTAGCTTGCCGACTGATGTATCATAGTTATCTACTTTCGGTATAGTTCCTTGATTCCAGAAGAACAGCAAGAACAAAAAGTTTTGCAAGAATTAGAATTGTCGTTGCCAGCCGATGACTTGCCTGATCTTGGCGAACGCTATGAGGTTCTCTCTCTTGTAGGTCGGGGCGGCATGGGAGTAGTCTACAAAGTCAAAGATAGGGCTGTAAATAAAGTATTTGCTGTCAAAGTTCTCAATCAAGATCTTGTGCAAGACAAAGTTTCAGTCAAACGTTTTGAGCAAGAGGCCAAAGCTGCCAGTGCTCTCACCCATGCCAACTTGGCTGCGGTCTATGACTATGGAGTTGCTGTTAGCGGCTGTCCTTTTTTGGTGATGGACTACCTTGATGGCCAAACCTTAGAGCAAGAACTTGCTAAAGAGGGCTATTTTGATAGCACAAGAGGCCTCGATATTTTCATTCAAATAGCTGAAGCCCTGGCTGATTCGCATTTGAAAGGTGTTATTCACCGAGATATTAAACCGGCCAATATTATTTTAGAGAAGTCGGAAAACGGCTCTGACTTTGTCAAACTGGTCGATTTTGGCATAGCTAAAGTTTTACCAAGTGAACAAAAAGCACATGAGAATCTCACTCAGACAGGAGATATTTTTGGCAGCCCACTGTACATGTCGCCAGAGCAATGCCAAGGCAATATGCAAGATCGGCGTTCAGATATCTATTCACTGGGTTGTTTGATGTATGAGACTCTGACTGGCGTAAAGCCATTCGCTGCGGCCAATCCGATTAAGGTAATTCTTCGGCACATTAACGAAGATCCGGCACCAATTTCGGCTCTTACAGGCATGGCCAATCTTCCCGCTCCGTTTAAAGTGCCTGGTGATTTAGCCAAAGTGGTGCAGCGTTGTTTAGTTAGAGACCCCGATCAGCGCTATCAGTCGGCCTATGATCTGGTTAACGACCTTAAGCTTATCCGCGATGGTGAAAAAGTAAAATTTCCGCGGTCGTTAGCAGTTGGCAATGCAAATTATTCAAAGACGAATGGCCGGGTTGTTCTGGCCTTATTGTTAGTTCTCCTGGCAGTGGCCTGCTTCTTTATCGATCGAGTAAGAGAGGCCGCTGCTCTTCGGTCAGTGAGCACTGTCGGTCGCCCGATTGCTGGACCCACAAATCAATTTGCTGACGCCCTAGATTTTGATAGTAAGTCGTTTTCTTATTTTAGTTCTGGCCAATACGATAAAGCCGCTCCTCTTTTAGAGTTTGGCACCAAGGTTTATAGAGATAGTATCGCCGCCGATTTGAAGAAAGGTGATGATGAAGCATTTCGCCGTGACAGCGCTTTGCTCAATGAAAATTTTCAACACATTGGCAAGTGCTACATGATGATGGCTCGCCAGTCGACAGCCAGCGGAGAAAGTGCTGAAGCGGTTGAATATCTCAAAAAAGCGAAGGCAAACTATGACCTCGCAATGCCTTTTTATAAACGATATGGCAATTATTCGGGCGGTCAGATGAATGAGTTTGTCACTGATTTTGCCGAGGTTTTGGGCAAGCTAGGCTTGCAAACTGAACTTAAGCAGCTGAAAGAGCTGGCCGCAAGTCGTTGAAGCGTTATCAAAAGCTTCTCTGACTTTTGTCGGCAATTTATTGAACTGTGCGGTGATGTACCAGATCAAAGGATGTGTGTCGGTAACTAGTAGCGATGCCGCTTTCATATTTCTCGCGCCGAATTAGCCAGTGACTCAAAGACAAGAGCAGCGATTTCGTTGCTTCCAGACTCTAGCTCCCCAACAAGAACCGCAGAGCCGGCTAGTTGGCGCTTCGGCTCAAAAGACTCGCCAGCTCGCGCCAGCAAGTACAGATAGTCTTTATAGCTCAGCATGACTGCTGCAACCTTTCCGTAATCAGTGACTTCTATGACACCGCCATATTTTAGGAGTCTTTCGATTAAAGGTGCAAACTGTTCTCTAGCTTGGGCTTTGCCTAGCCTTTTGAATTTTTTATTTTGTGCCATAACCATGACTCTCTATGATGTACAAAATGTATTAAGCACGCCCTGCCACGAAAATAAACTCCGGGCTCATTGAATCGGCCAGGCTAAAATCCCAATTGCCAAAGACCTTTTCGATCACAAACCCAGCATCAACCAGTGATTTCTCAAGTTGGTTGCGGTCACGAAAACGCAGTTCGTTTATGGAGATCAGTTTGTCTCCGGTGCCAGGAAAAAAATAGTGAATCTCATAGCTCACGCGATTACCGTTTACTGCAATGAGTTGAGCCCACCATTCTACGTCTCCGGCTGTTTGGTCATGCACCGTGCGGCGGTTAGTGGCGGAAGGCCAATCAATGTGAGCGGCGTGATTAGTGGCGTCGATGGCAGCACTTTCTTTAAACCAGGGTTGCACCACAGGGTTGCGACATTCAAAAGCAAAGTGACCGCCAGGTTTGAGCGCTTTGTATATCGATGAAAGCGCCGCCTGCCAGTCAGCGTCATTGAGAAAAAACTGAGCGACGTGCCCGGTCATGATGGCGAGGTCGGCGTTCAGCGTTTTCGTTTCTTCTAGAGCGCCCAGGCTATCTAAGTTTTCTACGCCACCATGAATGAATCTGATCGGTGAGTCATAGACGCGCTCAAGTGTGCGTTCAATCATGGCTAAAGAAGGTTCAATGGCGATGAGCTTGTGGCCCTGTTTTGACAGCTCGTAAGTCAATAGACCAGTGCCGCAGCCGATATCAATAATAGTGGTGGCACTGAGTTTCTTGGCGAGTTCAATGTAAAAGTCTTTGTATTCGTCAATGCAGTTAACGGTGTCGTAAATTGCCACTAGCTGTGGCTCGGAGAATTCGCTGTAGTTAGGTTTCGCTTGCATTTCTGAAAGTGTCCTACTTGTCTTTAATACCGGCTTCGGCTGTATTGATACGGTCGGCTTCGCGGTAGGGAAATTTGGCAAGTCGAGACTGTTTAAACAACCATACGGCAGTACTCGCCAGTAGAATTGCCCCAAAGACAATCGCCAGGCTGAGATAAACGGCAATGTCTAAAGCCGACTGTTTAACAAATTTCAATTCATCGGCAAGTGTCGAAACTTTATCTTGTAATTTATCAACGGAATTTCCAAGTTTGTCGAATCGAGGAAGAAGCTGATTTACCCCAGTTTCTAAATTTCCCAAAGGTTTCCCAATGCTTTGCAGTGGTGCGTGCAGTTCATTCAATGGGCTGGCCAATCGATCAAGCGGTTTTTGCAGTGAGCCTGTTGATCTGGTAACGGCCTCGAGCGGTGCTTGCAGGCCTCTGACCGGACTGGCGAGATCTCTCAAAGGCTTGTCTAAATTTGTCAGCGGCGTCGCCAGGTCTTTCAACGGTTTTTCCAGCTTGCTGATGGGCTGATGTAACTCTGTGATTGGCTTTGCGAGCCCGGTCAAAGGCTTATTTAGATTCTCAATAGACGGTTTTAAGTTAGTGATCGAATTATCAACGCCTCGAATTGGAGCACTTAAATCTTTAAGCGGCTCCTGCAGGCCGCGCAGACTTTCCTCTGTACCGCGCAGTGGTATGCCGACAGTGTCAGTGATGGGATTGAAAAATGCAGTTTTTTTTGGTGCAAAAAACTTAAACGGGCTCTTCTTCTGAATAACGACTTTGTTTGCCGTTTCAGAATTGCTAGTCAGTACATTAGATGTTTCATATTTCTCGGACGAATCGGCAAAAGCAGGCGAAATGCACGCGCATGTCAAAAGCGCCAGTGGGAGTCTTCGCCACGCCCAGTAGTTGTCTTCGATCCTATTCATTATTCGCCTCTCTTTAATGTTCAGCTCGGGCAGCAAAGCAGCGACCGGCGGGATTCGCAAGCATCTACCGCAATTACTAGTTGAACGCAATACGTTAGTATAACATGCTACTCTCAGCCATCAGGTCCAATTGCTCACGCCCCATTAACAGACGCACCATCTGCGGTGGCGCATCGGATGCGAGCGTTGGTGCCTGTTTTCCATAAGTCAGGTGTTTAAATTGCTTTTTCAGGCCGATGTAGAAACGTTTGTTAAAAATCAATTGGCGGACAATGAAGAACTGGTTGCAGTTAGTTGGCGTAAACGAACAAGTTCAGCTCGCATTAAGGAAGCCGCTCAAGGAATCGCCGCGCTGTTCCTTTTTATTTTCTTGATAGTTTTTTTTCATCCAATGAAGGGCGGACACTTGTGGGCTCTGCATGATCGATTGACCGCTGCCATTGCTTTTTTTGTGGTGGCTGCAATAGTTTTTCTTCTCTATTGCCTTAATCTCTATAGAGTTTCGGACAGACGAGTGTGCGCTATCACTAACCAACGGATCATCATATTTGAATTTAGAGCACCAGTTCAAACTTTCACCGCAACCGATCTCAACGGGCCGAGACTGAGGCACAAAAGAGATATTCACTACGACTCTGTACGGTCCTCACGAACCCTGCCCCAAAATGATGGTAGCGGACTCTTGATTCTCGAAGTCTACAGCGATTTCAAGCCCAAAAATCCCGCTAATCGCCCATGGACTCAGTTGCAGCTGGAGCTGGAAAATGTGGCCGCCATCGCTGGTTTTACTCCGCTTGCCGGTTATTCTTCACCACGCAAGATTGACCCAGATCACAAAGACAGATCTTGAAACCAGAGTGCCTGTATCGATGTCTGAAGCAGCGCCAGATTTAGATTTTCCGCAACAGCTCGACGACATTGTGGCGCGATTATTGGCCAAATCACCAGAGCAGCGCTATGATTCAGAAATAAGTGAGTAATCGATGTCTAACTTCAAGCAGTATGAGCTTACAGAAGCGGAGGAAGCACTTGTGCTCGCCGCACTTAAGCGCATGCTTGTTTGCGGACGATACAGCCGAGTACCCGGCGCAAAACTCATTGATTTTCAACTGCTCGTTGCGAAATTTAGTAACAAAAGATTGGTTCGCGTTGGTCGAAAGAACGTGCTGCTAGACATGGAAGAAGTTAAGGCGAGGCCGCCTGAACAGTGGTAAAAAGTATAAATTGCGATGGCTAATGCCGCCGGTGTTGATACTGTATACGGTGCCCGTTGGGAACGCACGGCGGCCATACGCTAGTGATAAAACCGCAATAAATTGTGCTCGCGATCAACTTTATAACGCCAGCCGTCCATAAGGTCTTGACCCAGGGCGCAACCAGCATGGCCACCAATTAAAATAGGAAATCCTTCCCTTACCATACCGCCAATTCTGATGGTCACGTAAGCTCGTTGCATTGTGACATCGCCGCCCACTCCCGACATGTGAACTACTTCACCACTGGGCTGTATTCCAAGACGGGTCGCATCGCTGGCCCCGATAATTGTATTGGCAGCGCCTGTATCGATAAAAGCTTGGGCTGCCTGGCTATTCATAGTTAATGAGATGTAGTCGTCTTTGCCTATTTTCTTCAGCGGAATATCGTACATGGGGTTGATATCACTAGTTTTTACGGCAAGTGTCTTTTTTAAATCTACCCGGCAACCTTTGTCATCAATTTCGTATTGATAGCCCCTGACAAAATCTTGTCCGATCAAATTTTGGCCAAAGTGACTGGTGCTTTCTTGCATTGTGATATTTAAACGGCGAGTCAAGGTGCCCAGTTTAACCTCGGCAGGTATTATCGACGTCGCCACAGTTACTCCGGCCCAGCCTCTTGCGCCCCGTCCCTCTTTTGCTGCGTTTAAGTCGAGCCCGGCGTCCTTCAACTGATCGCGGTAGAAAAAGGCGGTTGCGCCAGTGTCAAACAATGCTTTGACGGGGTGGCCGTTCACCATAAGATCGACTTCCATGTGCCCTTGAGCGCCCTTCTTGTAATAGAAATGAGCGGTGTCTGGAAGAGTAGCCAGCTCTTTAGTCAATTCTACCTTTGCCGCCAAAGAAGGCGCTTTGTCATCATCATCGTCGTCGTCGGCAGGTTTGCTTGCGGCTGATTGGCTTCCACCTTTAGATACAGGCCCCGAGCCGCTTGCACTGGCTGCGCTTCCACCAGACTCGGTATTTGTGCTTGCCGTTTGCGGCATCACGAACGAAGGATCGAGGCCTTTGAGCGCTACTGCTGCTCTTTTTCCGGCCTCTGTTGAAGGGAAGTATTGCGCAGTGGTTTTGTAGCGACTTTTGGCCATGGCCCAGTTTTTCAATTGGTGAAAACAGAGCGCATCGTAGTACCAGAGCAAAGGGTCGTTTTGTGTTTTCTTCAAGCCCTCTTCAAAGCACGTCGAGGCCCTGGCGAAATCGCCTTTTTTATAGAATTGCAGGCCCATTTCGTATGGTGTTCCTGCCGCTTGGGCACTAGTTGTCGAAGCTACAACAAGGGCGAGAATAGTCAAAATGCGGATTTTCAATTTTATCTCTTGTGAATGTTCAGCCAAAAATAGCATGGTTATCGATTTTTCGCCAAATGGCTGGCAATCTTTCTGTATGATGGATTTGTGTGACTAGCTAATTCTATGAATGAAAACTACCAGTGAATTTGAATAGAGCTACCCTTATAGCGCAGGTCGCCGCCTTTGAGCGGGAAAATGGTCGTGTGCCAAACCTTAAAGAATTGGCCAGGAGTTTGAAGATGCAGAGTTCTGATTTAAGAGCCTTTATCGGGAGAATTTCGCTAGACCAAAAGACCGAGGGAACCTCAGCCTTCGGCGCTAGTTTGCGAGAAATTCTTGTGGGAAAACGCGCCGACGAAGGTGGTTTCGAAGCGGATCTGGTACGAGCTAAATATAGGCAAGTGTCCGACGCTCTTCCGCCTGTTGCCATTCTAGTCGATTATGGCGCTCGCAAATATCAGCTCGAGAAAAGGGCACGCGATGTTGCGAAAAAATATGCTCCACCTTTACTTAAGATAATTAGGATGCGTTATTCAATCGACGCCAATGATTACAAAATCAAGCTTGTTAGTGTCAAAAAGTTGCTTGAGAAAGGTTATGAAATAAGTTTGATAGTAGCACTGGTAGGGCGTGAAATTCAGCATTTTGACGCTGCTCGGGCTCTCTTGCAACGCTTTGCTGATGACCTGGGCGAACTGGCAGTGTGGCGGGAGGATCCGAAAATCGAAGGTAAAACAGCCACCATGTTTTTGACTCCAGCGAAGCGTGGTTAGGTCGTTCTCGCAATACTGATTGGTCGACTACTAGGCATTGGACGAGGTGGCATGATTATCGCCGTAACAGTTATCCCCATAACAGTCTCGAAAAACTAGAGCGACCATCGTGCCCGCGCAAATCAAGCCACCACTAAAACCGGCACGATCGTGGGCGATCAAAGGCACCAGATGAGGATTAATTGCGGCAATCTGAGCAGCAGTCATTTGCAAATGAACCAAGTCTTCTGCTACAGAAACAGAAGTCATTCCAAGAGTCATAATTACCCTACCAGCGCCCATCATGCCCACCAACCAGATAAACAGAATACGAAAAAACCGAAGGTTAGTAGCTATTTTTGCCACCATCAGTGATGCCTAATTTTTACTCGAGAAGGAAGAGCTTGCTTAAGGTGAAGGGTATCTTGCCTCCTTAAAATAAGGCATAGCTTATTAAAGTGCTGACAAAACATAAGCTATGCCTTATGATATTGCTATGAAAATATAAGCTAGAGGTTGTGTATTGTGGTTCGAAAAGGCAGAACAATCAATCTCAGAAGGCGTCAACTAGACAAGGCTCTGGGGCCATCGACATTGCTTAAAGACGTACCAGTGTATAAACTAGGTCTGATTAGAGAAATTCGACTAGCGCTCGCAATGACTGCAACGCAATTGGGCGGCCGGCTGGGAATTACTCAACCGGCTGTAACTCAACTCGAACTAAGTGAACAAGCAGGTACAATTTCACTGAATACACTAAGAAAGGTTGCAGAAGAACTCGATTGCAGACTGATCTATGCCTTGGTACCAAAGCGCTCTTTAGAGTTAGATGTGGAAGAGCAAGCGAGAAAGGCGGCGTTAAAGCTCGTCGCCAAAGTCTCGCATAGCATGGCATTGGAGGATGAGAGCATATCTTCGGTGGAAAGAAGTAAGCGAGTTTTGGAACTGGCTAGAGAACTAGTAGCAGACGCTAAGTCAGACATCTGGGATTGTGAGGGGTGATGTTTGAAGCACCACCGGGAGCGACTCCGCTAGATCCAGACACAATTGCAGGGTTGATTCCAGACCTTCACACCCGAAGCGAACTCGCCGAATTTGAGCAGTCGAACATCGAAAAAGCTACGCAGTGGTCCGAGCGGAGTCGAGGCTTGAAGAAAGATCTTTTGACTATCCGTGGATTAAGACGATTGCATCTACGAATGTTTGATGATACTTGGAAATGGGCGGGCCAACTCAGGCAACGCGAAACGACCATTGGAGTGTTGCCTTATCAGATACCGACCAGGCTTGCCCAGTTGGTCGGTAATATGCAATGGCAATTAGACAATCCGCCATTAGACTGGGACACGATCGCAGCAAAGTTTCATCATCAGTTGGTGTTCGTGCATCCTTTCCCAAACGGTAATGGGCGCACTCCTAACTGCCACAATTACGCTGGGTTCCAGCGCTAGGCGGAACGTATCACCGTTTTCTTGGCACATTCCACTTACTCATTCAATCGCCAGTACCGCAGCGAATAATCATTGCTGCTCGTAATGGCATTTTCTCCGCTAGGAGTGAAAACCAGGCCGAACATGCCGTATGCATTTAAGTTGAAAGAGCAGGTTTCGATGCCCCTTTCGGTGTCCCAGATGCGGAATGTTTTATCGAGGCTGCCGCTGGCAATTTTGCTGTCTGCCTTAATGAAACGCGCGTTGCACACCCAATCGCCGTGCCCGACAAATTGATAGAGTTCGCTGCCGCTGCCGACATCCCAGGTGCGAATGGTAAGGTCGCGGCTACCAGAGACGAGCTTGGTACCATCCATCGAGAAGTTCACTGTGGTAATGTCGCCTTTGTGTCCAACAAATTGGCGAATCAGCGAGCCATCGCGCACGCGCCAGAGTGAAATTGTTCTATCGGCGCCGCCGCAAGCAACTTGCTCTCCGTCGGGGCTGAAGGCGACACAGCGCATGGTGCCCTGACCCTGACACTCTTGCAGCTGGGTGCCCGCTAGAATGTCCCATATGCGCACTGTGCCGTCATAACCGCAAGAAGCAGCCTTGTTGCTGGTTGGCGAGAAAGCACAA
Organism: Candidatus Obscuribacterales bacterium; assembly: GCA_949127735.1. Taxonomy (GTDB): domain Bacteria; phylum Cyanobacteriota; class Vampirovibrionia; order Obscuribacterales; family Obscuribacteraceae. The sequence continues at coordinate 43,155 of CASBPX010000058.1, forward strand.
GCCAGAACAATATTGCCGTGACCTTTTAACTTCTTTAGTTCTGTGCCAGAATCGAGATCCCAGACGCGCAGTGTTGAATCACCGCTGACAGATATAGCGGTATTGCTGCTGGGCGAAAAGGCCACACCGTTGACGTTGTCCTGGTGGCCCTCAAATCTTTTCAGCTCTTTGCCGCTGCTTAAATCCCACAAGCGCACAGTGTCGTCGTCGCTGCCAGACAATGCTCTGGCGCCATCCGCTGATATTGCCAGGCCCTTGGTCCAGCTGATATGGCCAGTCATTTTCAGTAACTCTTCGGCTTTCTTCACTCGGCTACTGGCTTTCATCTCGCCTGCGATGCCGCTGGCCGAGGCTATTTGCTGATTGGAAGTAGCAGTCTGATAGCTAGTGTTGGCACTCGAAGAACTTGAGCTCTCTTTGTCGTTTAGTCTTTTTCGAACTATAGACTTAGCTTCATCGCTGTCACCAACTTCAGTATTGTTTTCGACTTTCGCAGCTGCCGCCGCTGGCGAAATGGTTGCTGGCGACGGAATCTCCGTACCCCTATCTCCTGACTCGATAGCCTCTAGTCGGGCTGTTATAGCCTCAGCTTTTGCAGTGTTTCCCTGGGCTTGATAAACCTTGCGTAGTAATTCCAAACTGGTCTTGAGCTCAGAGCCTCGAGCATCTATTTTCTCTGCTTCCTTAATAGCGTTGATCAGACTTTGCTCGGCCTTGCCGTAATCGTGCTCTTCAAAGAATTTACTGCCGCCGTCGTTAAAGGCTTTCCAGATAATTTCTTCTGCATGAGCCGGTTGAAGAGTATTGAATGATAGTGCTAGCGCAGTCATTGCTATCAATTGGCAAGACAAATATTTTGTTGCCCGTCTTGCCGATTTCAATTGGTCTGTCACTTACGAGTTGCTCCACTGCGCTTGCCACTGCTGGCGGTGCCAGACTTGCCTTGAGCATCTGCGGCATCAGGCAAGTCAATTTTACCCAAACCTGGTGATGGCGCTGCCGGTTTAACGCCAAGAATCAAATCATTTCCACGCCATTTGCTCCGCATGACCGGATTTTGCAGCAATCCCCGATCTCTCAAAACTTCTCTTTGCACTTCGGTTTCCATATAATTATAAGCATCACCAAGCTTTGTCATAGAGCCGTTTTTACGTAATCCCTCTATCAGGTAGCGAGTGAAGACACTGCCTTCGTAGCGCTGAGATTCCCATGAGCGCTGGTCTGGTTTACTCGATGAAATGACCAACTGTCCTGTGCCTTGTGCGATGCGGCCAACATCTACATTGGCTGAACGGACGAGTGCTTTACCGCCGCCTGTGCCGGTCGACCCGCTATGGCAAGCATCAAGCACGAGCATCACGCGGTCGCTATGAACCCGAGCCTTGATAATGCTAACAAGATCTTGCATGGCGATACCGGTGGCATAGAGATCGGCGGGGTCTGTATCGTGTGCCACCAGATAGTTAACTCCGCCAATATCCAAATCAGAGGCGCTGCCGTGGGTTGAGAAATATATCACCACCAGGTCATCTTTCTCTGCCACTCGCGGCAACCATTTGTTTCCCAACAGAGAAAGAATATTTGCTCTGGTGGCCGCCTCGTTGGTTAATAGTTGCACGTGATCAGGCGCGAAGTCTCGCTCTTTGATCAAGAAGTTGCTAAAATCTTGAGCGTCTTTGGCTGCGTATTTCAAATTGATTGACGATTCTTTGAACCTGCCGGTGCCAATAATCAGCGCCCACTTATCGCGGATTGGTCGATTGATTTCAATCTGACTATTGTCTACCGTTTCGGTACTTGGGGCCTCACTAGAAGTAGAAGAACCTGGCGCCACGGGAGCGACACCTTGTGCAGCTTTGCGCACCATTTCTTCCTGGCGATCGTCCTTGCGTTTTTGCTTGTAGGCTTCTACCGCTTGCTCAGCGCGCTTTGATATTTCAATTGGCATTGCATGATCTGTCCAGCCGTGAGAAGCACGTTGCATGCGAGTATCAGAAAAAATTGAGCCGGCTTCTTCCAGCTTAGAGCTGAGCATAAATTGTTTAGCGCATTGTTCTAGAGAATAGATTGCATATTTCTGATTGCCGTCTCCCGACTGGCTGAGCGTCGCCATGGCTGTTCTAAACATAGCTTCGGCTTCGACCAAAGAGTGCTTTTTCAGATAGATGTGACCGAGCAAGAGAAGATTATTGGCACCACTTGCGCGACTGCTCGCAATTCCACCCTTGTTTTTGTCGAGCTTAATTGACTGCCGTACGTTGCGTTCAGCTGCTCCAAGATCACCGCTGGCCAGGTCAAATAGGGCCAGGCGGCTGTAGTTCGAAGCTTGTTCAATATTGTTGCTGGCTCCAGCAGCGGCCCCTTGTTCAATTTTTGCCGTAACTTCTTTGCGCTTCGTTTCCATCAAAGCCAAATTCACCTTGCTCGCTTCGGCTAAATCATCAGCAGCTCCGCCGACATCTCCAAGCGCGAGTAAGGTCATCGCGCGGGCGTAGAGAGCGTCACCGTTGCGCACAATTTGCACAGCGCGGTCAAGATCAGCTCTGCTGTCTTCGTAGCGTCCTTGAGATGCTTTTATGGAAGCGCGATCAAGCAACGCGCCCTGGAGACGTGGGTTTAGTTTGAGCGCATCATCAAGGTGGCTGAGAGCAGACGAAGTTTCGCCCTTAGTTAGCTGTAAATGACCAAGTTTAAATTGTGCTGTGGCATTTCCCGGCAGCGAACTGACCGCATTTTCTAAATCGCTCTGCGCTTTGTCTGTTTGCGAAAGCTGATAATAAGCCATACCGCGATAGAAGTAATCTAGACCCAGGCCCTTCTTCTGTGAACGAGCAAGATTTTTCGTGTAATAGGCAATAGCTTTATTGAAATTGTCGGCGGCGCCGATTGTATCACCCTTAAGTTTTAGCGCCTCACCCCATGAGTAGTGCACATCAAATTCTTTGCTGCCACCTTTTTTGAGAATATACTCGTAGTCGGCGATGGCTTCGCTGTAAGCGCCAGCCTGCAGTTTGCAGTCGGCCCTTTCTCTGCGAGCGGAATGTTCAGTGCTATTAAATTTGAGATAGGTGTCGTAGTCTCTGCCGGCTCCGGCAAAATCGCCATTTTCTTTGAGGGCGTTGGCACGCAATAACAAAGCTCTAGTATCTTTAGGGTCAAGGCGCAAGACCTCGCCATAGTCACGAATAGCAGCTTCTGGATCGCCTGAGCGGGCGTACAGCGCGCCACGTTGCAAATAAATTTCCATGGCATTAGGGTTAGTCTTAATTGCTTGATCGTAGTCGGCTAGAGCGCCTTCATTGTCTTTTAACTCGCTGCGGGCGGCCGCTCGACCTAGATATGCCTCGTAGACTCCAGGGTGGTTTCTGAGAAGCTTGGTAAAAGTAGTGACAGCGTTCTCGTACTCTTTCTTTTCGAGATTGCGTTGACCCTTGTCGAGCATCTTTTCGTAATCGTCGTCGGAGGCGAAGGCGGGAGGAATGAAACTAATGGTTGGAATCAGCACAAGGGCCAAACTCAGCGCCAGGCGGTGATAGCGTCCTTTCGGGATTTTCAATGTCAATTCTCCATACCTAGAGCACCGCCGCTTAAAAGAAGACTACTTTGACACCTGTAGCTATATATACTAAGTAGAACCAGATTTTAAACCCGTCATTCTGGGAAGTGTGAGCTGAATCAGGGTCTACCGGAAACCATGGCACAAATTCACAGTCAGATAATTTGCAAATTCACCAGCCTGGCGCTCCTGCTGATATGCAGCCTGAACATAAAGCTGGCGCCAAGCTTCAGCGCACCAACACTTGTTGCGCAGGCCAGTGCTGAAAGCAAAGTCAAAGCGAAAGCTTTACAGCAGCTGAAAGAAACGACCAACCAAATTAAAGACGATCAGTCCAACTGGAAGCTGTATTATCGCCGTGCCTCAGCCCTGACTGCTCTTGTTAGATATGAAGAAGCGCTCGAAGATTTAAACAAGGCGATCAAGCTCGAGCCGAAAGAGAAAGATCTATACCTCCTTCACGCAAACTTAAGTGAGCAAACGATGGATGACGAAATTGCGGCTGATGATTACACCAAGGCGATTAATTTAGCCCCGGAGAAGGGCTCGGTCTACTTGATCAGTCGCAGCCACTGCTATGGAGCCATGCTTAAGCCAGACCTGGCACTGGCAGATGCTCTCGGCTTTTTAAAAGGCCATCCCGAGCGCTACGACACTAATATAGCCCGCATAATCGGCTGCCTTTGTCTAAAGCTCGGCAAAGGCAAAGAAGCTGTGGAGCACTTTACGTTTTGCCTGAAAAATAATCCGAAAATGAGCAAAGTCAATGAAATGCGTGGCGACTCATACATGCTCTTAAAAAACTACAATGCCGCGGCCGCAGATTACACTCTTGCGATCGCAATGATGCCAAACTTAGCCACCAAGTTATACCAGAAACGCGCAATTGCTTATCACAAAGCAGGACTGCTGGCAAAAGCGGCTCAAGATGATAAGAAGGCCAAATCAGTCGGTCACGAAATTTTTGAAATAGCTCCATTTCGCAATTAACTGGCACCACCCTCGGTGACTTTAGTTAACCTTTTTTTTGCCGGTTTTGACAGCCTTATCCCTTTTTGGCACAGGATTTGGCACAGAGTCGTTGGTATTGATTGCCTTGATGTCGCCATACTCGATTTTAAATGGCGTTGTCTGAATAAAAATGCCGGTCATACAATCGAAATTTGTGTTTTCTTTATATGAATGAGTTTCCGGCTTGCGAAAAATTTGCAGAGTGTCGCTGGCGCGCCAGTTGAGCAAGAGCTTCTGTGCGCCAGCTTCTGACTCACGGCTGGCGCTGTAGATATTACCAATATCATTGAGCGGTGTCTCTCCAGCCTGAACTATAGAAATATTGATCGTCGCAGTGCGAAGCCTATCGGCCTGCCTGTGGAAAATCACCGCTTCATATGGAATGCCTGGGGCGCGTACTCGTCCTTCAATTGTGTTCAGGTTCTCGTTAGAACAAGCGGTAAGGGAGACAACACAACATGCGCCGATGGCTACAGATAAGAGCTTTGTCAAACTTGTCCTGGACCAAACCAAAAAACTCACCCCGGGCGACTAATAGATACTTATGTAGCATAGACAGGTCTAAATAAAAAGCCGCCAAAGAAGTAGCCATCGAATTGCCTGCTGCAAGTTGCTAATCATTTCGCAACACAAATGCCCCGATTTGAAAAATTTCGTTGACAAAGATGTGGGTCGCAGTTAACCTTCAATTCGTTACTGCTTTGGAATGCACACCGCAATGCCAGCTATCACTACTGCCGCCAACCGACGCCGCCGCGAGTTCTACCGAACCCCGGGGCATCGACTTGCATAGCAAAAAGCTAAAGAAGATTAGCTAAAAAAGCAAAACAAGATTAGAAGCAACCCTGGGTAAACCGCCCGGGTTTTTTTTTGTATTTAAATGCCGCGCCAATCACTAACCATACAGGAAGACCATGACACAAATTAGCACCGCAACTAAAGCCGCCACACCGGCGCAACAAAAGTCGGCTAAGCCGCAGCGTATGGCTAACCCTGAAGGTGTGTCGCCGCTGGCATTCGTGCTTGAAGAACATATGCTGCGCGGCAAAGATATCATCGGCATCGAGCAGCTCAGTGCTACCGAAATTCACTTGATTCTTGATGTTGCCGCTAAATTGAAGGCGCACAAATTTGACGCCACGCAGACACTTTTTGCCAAAGGTCAAACTCTGACCATGCTTTTTGAAAAACCATCGCTGCGTACAAGAGTGACATTTGAAGCCGGTATGACTCAGCTTGGCGGTCACGCCATCAATATCGAAACCAAGCTTGGTGAGCGCGAAACAATCGCCGACGTCGGCAAAAATCTTGAGCGCTGGGTCGACGGCATCATGGCTCGCACTTTCGAACATTCCACCATCGAGGCTCTGGCAGCCAATGCCAACGTGCCTGTAATTAACGGTCTATCTGACAAAGAACATCCCTGCCAGGCACTGGCCGACTTCCAAACTCTAATTGAACACAAGGCTAAATCAGGCAGTTTAAAAGGAATGAAATTGGCGTACGTTGGCGACTCCAACAATGTCTCTAACTCACTGCTGCTCACGGCGGCAACTCTCGGCGTCGATTTCACCATCGGTTGCCCACACAAATATGAGCCCCAGGCTTCAATCTGGATGAAAGCCTTAGAGCTGGCCAAAGTTTCTGGTGCCACCATTTCGCTTTCAAATGATCCGCATGTGGCCGTGGCAGGCGCCGACGCCGTTTATACAGATGTGTGGACGTCAATGGGTCAAGAAGCCGAATCGAAAGAACGTGAGAAAATCTTTGCTCCATATCAACTCAACGCCGCGCTGATGAAGAGCGCCAAACCCGACGCTATTGTTATGCACTGTTTGCCCGCTCACCGCGGTTTAGAAATTACTGATGAAGTGATAGACAGCCCCAACTCGGTAGTTTTCGACCAGGCCGAAAATAGATTACACGCACAAAAAGCAATTCTTGCTCTAGTACTTTAAGGAGATTCAAATGAAAAAAATATTGCTGGCCTACTCTGGTGGGCTCGATACCTCATGCATTTTGACCTGGTTAAAAGAGAAATATAACGTGCCGATTGTGGCTTACTGCGCCAATGTCGGTCAAGAAGAAGACTTCGATGCAGTGCACGCTAAGGCATTAATAACTGGCGCTGAGAAATGCATCATCGATGATTTAAAAAACGAATTCGTTAAAGACTTCATTTTCCCGTCTATTCAAGCTAATGCCGTTTACGAAGCCGTCTATTTGCTTGGCACCTCGCTCGCCCGGCCCTGCATCGCTCAAGGCATGGTTGAAGCAGCTCTGCGCGAAGGTTGCGATTACATCGCCCATGGTGCCACTGGCAAAGGTAATGACCAGGTGCGTTTCGAATTAGCGGTCAAATCACTGGCTCCACAACTTGGCGTCATTGCTCCCTGGCGTGAGTGGGAATATCAAAGCCGTACAGATCTCTTTGCCTATGCCGAAAAGCACGGCATTCCTCTGCCGATCACGAAAGAGAAACCCTATTCGATGGACGCTAATTTGATGCATATTAGCTACGAGGGCGGAATTTTAGAAAATCCGTGGCAAGAAGCTCCCGAAAATATTTATCTCTGGACAAAAAATCCAGAAGAGGCGCCGGACAAAGCCCAGTTTGTTGAAATTGAATTTGAGCAAGGCGTGCCGGTTGCCATCGACGGTGTGAAATTGAGCCCTGTGGCACTGATGGAAAAAGCCAATGAGATTGCCGCCGCCCATGGTGTCGGTCGCATTGACCTGGTTGAGAATCGTTTTATTGGTATCAAGTCTCGGGGTATCTACGAAACTCCCGGCGTCACCATTCTAATGCAGGCTCACCAGGCCGTTGAATCGCTGACTTTAGACAAAGAAGTTGCGCACTTGAAGCAATCGTTAGTCAGCAAAATAGCCGAGCTAACCTATAACGGATTTTGGTTTGCCCCTGAAACACAACTGCTGCACAATTTCATCAAAGATTCGCAAACTTGCGTCAGCGGCGTGGCCAAGATCAAGCTCTATAAGGGCAGCTCTATGGTGGTGGCAAGAAAATCTGAGCTCTCACTTTACAGTGAGAAAATGACAAGCTTCGAAAATATGTCGAGCTTTAACCCCGCTGATTCAGGCGGTTTCATCAATATCAACGGTCTTAGACTCTCTGCCTGGAGCCAGAAAAATGCAAGTATTAAGAAAAGCGTTCACGCAACAGCTTGATCAATCAGTCACTGCTTTTATCAATTCGGTTGATGCCGACCAGGCTTTAATCGAAGTTGATATTCAGGGCAGTATCGCCCACGCCACCATGCTTTGCCAGCAGGGCCTGCTTACCCAGGCCCAGGCGGCAAATATTGTTAGCGGTTTGCAGACCATTTTGAGCGAGTATCACACTGGTGCTTTCGTGCTCAACCCTGTGTTCGAAGACGTGCATATGAATGTAGAAAAACGTCTCGAACAGCTAATCGGACAAGATGCTCTGCGGTTGCACACCGCCCGCAGTCGCAATGATCAGGTTGCTCTCGATTTGCGGCTTTTTGTAATCGGGCAAATCGCTCAGCACAAAGCTCAAATTGCGGCACTGAAAACGGCAATCAATAAATCTGCCGCAGAAAATATTGATGCCGTGATGCCTGGCTATACACATTTGCAAAGGGCGCAGCCTGTGCTTTTTGCCCATGCTATGCATGCGTTTATTGAGCTGCTCGCCAGAGACTATTGTCGCTTTGAAGACCTGGAAAAGCGTGTTGCTATTTCACCGCTGGGTGCTGGTGCCCAGGCCGGTACAGGGCTTCCAATCGATCCGCATTTGAGCGCGAAATTGCTTGGTATGCAGAGCTGTTTCAATAATTCTATTGATGCAGTCAGCGATCGCGATTTTGCCGCTGAGTATTTATTTGCCGCTTCTATGTGTTCGGTGCACTTAAGTCAGATGGCCGAAACATTTGTGATCTGGGCCTCGCGTGAATTTGGTTTTATCACCTTTAGCGACGCTGTCACCACAGCTTCGAGTTTGATGCCGCAAAAGAAAAATCCTGATCCGGTTGAAATAGTGCGCGGGAAAACTGGTGGCATGATTGGTGCGTTGGTTAATATACTTTCCACCTTAAAGGGCCTGCCGCTTGGTTACAATCGCGATTTGCAAGAGACCAAAGAGCCGGTTATTAAAGTGAGCCACGAATTGAGTGGCAGTTTAAATGTTATGGCCATAGCCATCGCCAGCATGAGCGTCAATGCAGACGTGACGCTGAAAGCTGCTTCGGACCCCGATATGATCACAACTGACCTGGTGGAATATCTTGTAAACAAGTCGGTGCCATTTCGACGAGCCCACGAAGAAGTGTCGGCTCTCGTGGTTTTCGCACGGGAGAAAGCTGTCTCTCTTTCGGCTCTAACACTGATTGAATTGCAACAATTCAGCAAAGAATATGAGCATGATGCTTTAGCTTTGTTCGATCCTGTAGTTTCTGTGACCGCTAAAACATCACATGGAAGTACGGGTGTTGCCAAAGTTCAGGCCGTAGCTGCATCGCATGGTTTGTAGTGTTTCAAAATCCACCACCTAGACGCCCCGTATTATTGATCAGGAACGATCCAGTTAAATGAACTAAAATTGGGATCAGCGTTAGCGCCAAAAGTTCCCTGGCCAGCTCCATTCGTTTCAATTTTGTGCTGCGCAGGTAGCCGAGGAAGCAGGCAAGGAAACAGGAAACTATGGTGGCAACGCGAGATATATCTCTAGCGCAGTCATAGCCGTAATCAGCTAATTGTCCAACTTCAGCACCCTGACCGTAGCGTGGGTCGACCGGTGCGCCCACAAGGCCTTGCGCATTTGCGCTTGTGGCGAGCACCCAGCAGAGCGCGGTCAGCATTGAAGTTGCGTATGCCTGAATGCGATTGCGCACCTGCTTAATTTGTTTGGGGCAATTGTCAGTGACAATGGTGCCATCATCTTTGCGATAGAAATAGGTGCAAACCCGCTCTCCAGCCTTTTTTCTGTCGAGCAGCGCTACGGCCTCTTCATCAGAAAGGCTAGTGAGATTGTGAACATTTAGTTTGCAGTCACCGCAAAAGCGGACAGATTGGCCTCCTGCCATATCTTCCCATTTCACCGAGCAGGGGCTGGTTATAAAGATGCTTTGAATCTGATTTTTGATAGCGCGTTGACGTTTGAAAGAAAACATGTGCCCGAACCTCAGCTGGCAAATTGCCATAATGGCGATTCTACTTTAGGCCGCGTTAATCTTGCGGTAAATCGGAGGATCATCAATGAAAGCGAGGTTATCGCAGGTCCATCGGCGATTGCAGAGTTATTTGGCAAGGCCTTGATAGTTGCTGCTTGTCTTTTGAGCGCTCTTTCTTTGGCTGCCTGGAAGCACCAAAGAGCGTTTGGCCGGCCTGGATGTCCGCTATTTGTTTCTCTCGGATGAAAGTTAACGCTTGGATTTCTTTATCTGATGCCATGATTTTGTCCGCAAACGAACGCAATACGACCCGACTGGAAAATCGGTATTAAGTTCCCACATGGCTCCGGCTTGCGCTTAACGCTCCAGTTGCGTTTCTCGGGATTGTTGTTTTGTGCCCGGCTATATGTTCAAAATGGAACAAATATGCAGTTTGCGCTTCTTATGTTCGAGCGTGTACTGTCGCTGGCCAAAAATCGCCAAGGTGTGAAGTCGTTATGAGTGAATGAGACTGAATATAGCCCTCGAAATCATATTCTTTCTAAATTGAGAGAAGATAGCCTCAAAGCCCTTTTACCAAGTATGGAACTCGTCGAATTTGATATTCGTGAACCGTTATATGAGCCCCATACCCCGATTGATACAGCTTATTTTCCAGATACAGGGATGATTTCGATAGTTTGCCCGACCGCTGATGGTCCTTCAATCGAAGCAGTCACGGTAGGCAGAGAAGGTTTTATTGGTTTACCGTTAATCTTGGGTGCCACAACTACTCCTACCAGGGCTTTTTGTCAGGTACCTGGCCGCTGTTGGTCTGTCCCGGCTGCAGATTTGTTGCGACATGCAGAAGCCGATGTTGAATTTTCGTTGCTATTGAGAAAGTATGCCCAAACAGTTTTTGATCTAATGGCTCAGAGCACCGCATGTAATTGCTTGCATTCTATTGAAGAGCGTTGCGCGCGGTGGCTTTTAATTACTCATGACAGAATGGATAGTAACTCCTTTCAACTAACGCAGGAATTTCTCGCCACCATGATTGGTGTGCGTCGATCGAGCGTTAATTTGATTGCTAAAACTTTGCAATCCGCCGGTCTTATAGATTACAGACACGGCAAAATTGTGATCCTCGACCGAGAAGGACTAGAGCAAGTAAGCTGTGGCTGTTATGCAATTGTTCGTGACGCCTTCGACATAACCACGAATAGCTAACAACGTGCGGTAGGCAACAGTCTGTTGTTACAAACGCCGGCAACAGTGCGCTATCGTACCTTCTCACGCAACAAAAGTATGAGCATGCTAGAAGCCAGACGGATCAATGGTTTCTTGACCTACGTAGTGCTATCTACTTCGCAAGTTTGATTATTTTTATACCTGATTGATCTTCTCGATTAATTACCACTGACAATTGCATTAGAACTGCGTCCGGGAATCGAATCAAGGTTTCTGAAAGCCACGAGAAACAATTTTCGACTTAAGTTAGATGACCGACTTGATCTTTTGTGACCATCAAATTTGTTTCCAAATCAGAGGAGAGGCGTATGTGCATAGTTATTGGCCGACACGAATTTTCAGATCCTGTTTTGGACAAGGTGCAACTTCCTTATGTGGCGGGTTTGTACGCTCTTCTTCATCGCGACAGCGAAGACTACCTTCTTATCGAAATTAATCAGTGCGAAAATTTGAGGGAGCTGCTAACACCTAGCATTGAGAGCACCTCTAACCCAATTGTTGTCTTCTTAGAGTGTGAGAGTCTTGCAGAACGTAAAAGATTTCTTGATGAACTTTTAAAAGAATTTGAATTCGACGAAGTTGAGTCAATGCCCTCAAAAAAGCGTACCGAACTAAATACCGGCATTGCTTTAAAAGTTTAACCAAAAGCATAGCAATACTTAGTCGAGCAAAGCGCAAAGCGCAAATACTGCGCGTTTGCAATTAAGGAACTAATTTTAGAATAGCCGGTCTTTGTTGAGAACATAAGGGCCACAAAGATGACCGCAGACAATTTGCTCAGCGCCAGTGCCGCCCACCAACAAACTGAAGACAAATTCGGTGTGGTAGTGGGAGTGCGTGGAAGCGTTGTTGATATCAAATTTGCTCATCACCTTCCTCCGATATACAGCCTGCTTAAAGCTGGCGCCGAGAAGCAGATAATTATTGAAGTGCTGGCACAGACTGATGCCCATACAGTGAGAGGAATTGCCCTGACCACAACACAGGGTCTGGCCAGAGGGATGCCAGTGGAAAACACCGGTGGTCAGCTGCAAGCGCCAGTAGGCAAAGCGCTGCTTTCGCGAATGTTTAATGTTTTTGGTCAGGCGATTGATCGCAAACCCGCACCGGTAGATGTCCAATGGCGAGATGTGCACAGATCTCCACCTCCTCTGGAAAAGCGTTCTACTAGATCAGAAATATTTGAAACTGGTATCAAAGTCATCGATGTTCTGGTGCCTCTTGAACGCGGTGGAAAAGCAGGACTGTTTGGTGGCGCTGGTGTCGGAAAAACAGTGCTGCTCACCGAAATGATTCACAACATGATCGAACACCAGAGTGGTACGAGCATTTTCTGCGGAATCGGTGAGCGTTGTCGCGAGGGTGAAGAACTCTATCGTGAAATGGAACAAGCCGGCGTCTTGAAAAATATGGTGATGATTTTCGGACAGATGAACGAACCTCCCGGAGCTCGATTCAGAGTGGGTTATGCCGCTCTGACCATGGCTGAATATTTTAGAGATGAAGAGCATACGGATGTGCTCCTGTTGATCGATAACATTTTCAGATTCATTCAGGCAGGCATGGAAGTATCGGGATTGATGGGACAAATTCCGTCGCGCCTGGGGTATCAACCTACGATGGGAACTGAGCTTTCCAGCCTTGAGGAACGTATAGCCAACACCGACACCGGTGCAATTACCTCGATTCAGGCTGTATATGTTCCTGCTGACGATTTTACCGATCCGGCCGCCGTTCACACATTTTCCCATCTTTCTGCTTCTATTGTGCTCTCGCGCGAGCGCACAAGCGAAGGACTTTATCCGGCTATTGATCCTCTAAAGTCAAGTTCAAAAATGGCTACACCAGGCATTCTCGGTCAACGGCACTACACCCTTGCTCAGGAAATTCGTCGCACCCTGGCAGAGTATGAGGAACTCAAGGACATTATTGCCATGCTCGGTCTAGAACAGCTGTCGCCTGGCGATCGCAAAATCGTCGGCCGTGCCCGTCGATTAGAGCGTTTTCTTACCCAGCCATTTTTTACAACAGAGCAGTTCACCGGGCTTAAAGGGCAACTGGTCAGTCTCGAAGACGCGCTCGATGGTTGTGAGCGAATCTTGAACGATCAATTCAAAGACTTGCCGGAGAGCGCCTTATATATGATCGGCAAAATTGACGAGGCCAGGGGAAAACTCCAGGCGAACGCACCAGGGAAGTCATGAAATGGCAGATTCACTGATGCATTTGAAAATTCTCCTGCCCTTCGAAATTTTTGCGGAGAAGAGCGGTGTTTCGATGGTGGTGGCCGATACGCAAAATGGCGCATTTGGATTTTTGCCGCATCGCCTTGACTGTGTCGCTACCCTGGTGCCAAGCATTCTAATGTATGAAACCGCAAGTGGTGGCAAGGTCTATGTCGCAGTAGATGAAGGCGTACTTGTAAAAACCGGTCTTGATATAACTATCTCGGTGCGAGAAGCAATCGCTGGAAAAGATCCTGGCGAACTGCGTGAGGCAGTTGAGAAAAAGTTTCTCGCACTCAGCGAGCAGAAGCTCAAAGTTCGCGCCATAACTGCCAAGTTAGAGAGCAATCTTGTCAGTCGCCTGGCGAAGTTGCACCATGAATGAAGAATCGAAATTTGATCGGCTAGTAAAAGCAAAGGCATCACGCATAGATCAGGCGCGGAATAACTCCAGCCGTGAAGTGTGGTTTGGCCTGGGCATGACAGGACTGATTGGTTGGTCCGTGGCTGCACCTACCTTGTTAGGAGTGGCAGCAGGGATGTGGTTGGACAGTCATTATCCGGGCACGCATTCGTGGACGCTTGCTTTGCTTGTTGCGGGCTTGTGTATTGGCTGCTTTAGCGCCTGGCAATGGCTGCAGGAGCAAGATCAGGCAATGAAAGAGAATGAACAAACCGATGATCAATGATCTGGCGAAAGTGATACTATCTGCGGTTGCTGGCCTACTATTGGGTTCGCTCTTCTTCGGTGGCCTCTGGTGGACTGTTAAGGGTAGCCTGCTTCATAAAAATCACGTCCTTCTCTTCGCGGGAAGCTTGTTTCTGCGAACAGGGCTTGTGCTGCTCGGCTTTTACCTTGCCTGCATGTCCAATTGGCATCATTTAGTTTCGTGTCTGCTTGGATTCGTCGCAGCGCGCCTAATCGTGATGGTGCTTCTTCGATTGCCATCACCAGACCTGATCTCAGTAGACGAGGTGCTTCGTGCGCCTTAGCCCCGACGAGCTGATCTTCTGGCAGCATGGATTCTTTAAAATCAATGCCACCCTCGTTTATACATGGGCACTGATGTGCCTGCTTGTGCTAGGTGCGACGCTGATTACCAGCAGGCTTTCAAATGGCACAAGGAGCTCTCGCTGGCATGGCCTTTTGGAAATCGTGGTCACCAGCATTGAAGAGCAAATTAAAGCTGTAGGTCTTAATCAACCGCAGAAGTATCTGCCTTTTTTAGGCACACTATTTTTATTTTTAGCAATGGCCAGCATTTGCACCATCATTCCTGGCTATGAGCCCCCCACCGGTTCGCTCTCCACCACTACGGCGCTGGCTCTATCTGTCTTTATGGCGGTGCCTTTCTTCGGAATTGAAGAACAAGGATTGGGCAGTTATTTGAAGTCTTATATGCAACCAGCTGTGATTATGCTGCCCTTCAATATAATCGGCGAGTTCTCGCGCACCCTGGCCCTGGCAATTCGTTTGTTCGGCAACATGATGAGCGGTGCGCTGATTGTGGGGATATTGCTCACCATCACGCCATTCATTTTTCCTGTAGTGATGACACTTTTGGGTTTACTCACGGGTCTGGTGCAAGCTTACATCTTCTTTATTCTGGCAGGAGTTTACATCGCTGCTGCTACTCGAGTGCATAAGCCACGGCACAAGTAGCAGTATCAACGGGAAAGAAAATACGTTTAAGACAAGTCATGAAACAAGAAAATAAAAGGCAGGAAAGAAAGATTATGGATAGTATGACAATCATCGCGGTGACCTCAATTGTGATTGCTGGTTTTACAATCGGTTTCGGCACCATGATGCCGGCACTAGCTGAGGGTAAGGCAGTTGCGTCGGCGCTTAGTTCACTGGCTCAGCAACCTGATGCCAGCCCGACCATTACGCGGACGCTATTCGTTGGATTGGCAATGATTGAGTCTCTGGCGATCTACTGTTTTGTAGTCTCGATGATTTTGATTTTCGCAAATCCTTTCTGGAATCATGTTATTGCCCAGGCCGGAGGAAAGTAATCAGTGGTTATTGATTGGTTTACTGTCATTGCCCAGGCAATCAACTTTCTTATACTCATATGGCTGATGAAGCGCTTTCTTTACAAGCCGGTTCTTGCAGCCATTGATGCTAGAGAGAAGAAAATCGCTGACGAACTTGCCGATGCGGCAGCGAAAATGACTGAAGCTAAAGCAGATCGCGATGCTTTTCAGCGCAAGAATGATGAATTTGATAAACAGCGCTCAGACTTATGGGCCAGGGCGGTCGGGGAAGCAAAAGTTGAGCGGCAAAGATTAATAGACGAGGCACGAAAAGAAGCTGACAGCCTTAAAGTGAAACGTCAGGAATTGCTGCTTGATGATACTCGCAGCATTATGCAATCAATCAGTAGATTGACCCAACAAACGGTATTCGATACAACGCGAAAGATACTCACCGATCTTGCCGGCACCAGTTTAGAAGCGGGCATAAGCGAGGTGTTCGCACAAAAGTTGAGGGCTATAAGTAGTCCTGACAAGGAAGTTTTTGCCGCGGCGCTTATGACAGCCACTGAACCGGCATTAGTTTGCAGCGCAGTGGAACTGCCAGAAGAGCATCGCCGAGCAATTGGGAAAGCACTCAATGAAACGTTTTCAATTGATGCACATTTGCGATTCGAAACCGCTCCAGATCTGATTGGTGGGATTGAACTCTCCGTCAATGGTCAGAATCTATCGTGGACAGTCTCCGATTATCTTCTTTCGATGAATACTGAAGTCGCTGAGTTGATCAAGAAGCGCTTCGCATCTCTTCCATTCTCTTCGACACCGGCTTCGACTGACCGCACAGATGTCGAGAGCAGCCAATGACTACCGCGCCTGAACAACTTAATCTAGAGACAACACTGCGACAAGCACTGGAAGACATAACCCAAGTGCAGAACAACTCAGGGCCACAGTTGAAGCTACGTGAGGTCGGCACAATAACAAGTGTTTCTACCGGCATTGCCATGGTCTCAGGGTTACCTGGGGTGGGATTTGATGAGTTGGTAAAATTTCCCAATGGTGCCTTTGGCATCGCTTTCAACATTGACCCCAACGAAGTCGGAGTAGTCTTACTTGGCGACTATTGGGAGCTACATACTGGCGATCAAGTCGAACGCACCGGAAGAGTTATGGACGTTGCTGTCGGCGACAAATTGCTCGGACGTGTGATCGATCCGCTGGGCCGTCCGCTGGATGGCCAGGAGCCATTGACCGAATGTAATCGCTTGCCAATTGAACGACCGGCGCCAGCTATTATGGACCGCGCGCCAGTAAAGATTCCGCTACAGACTGGACTCAAGGTCATCGATGCCATGATACCTGTAGGACGCGGTCAGCGTGAGTTGATTTTAGGAGATAGGCAAACAGGAAAGACTGCCATCGCTGTTGATACCATTCTCAATCAGAAAAACAAAAATGTTCTCTGTGTTTATTGTGCCATCAACCAGCGCGCCTCGGCAGTAGCAAAGACTATAGCCGTGCTTCGCGAAAAAGGGGCGATGGATTATACCGTAGTAGTTGTAACTGAAGGAAATGATCCACCAGGTCTCGCGTATATTGCCCCATATTCGGCAACCAGCATAGCCGAGCATTTTATGGAAACTGGTCGAGATGTGCTTATTGTCTATGATGATCTGACGAAACATGCAGAGGCTTATCGTGAGCTTTCGCTTTTGCTTCGCCGTCCGCCGGGCCGTGAGGCTTTTCCTGGCGATATTTTCTATATTCATTCGCGTCTGCTTGAACGCGCCACACACCTGAATAGCGATCTCGGCAATGGGTCATTGACTGCTTTACCCATCATCGAGACAGAAGCGCAGAATCTCTCAGCCTACATTCCAACCAACCTCATTTCGATTACCGATGGACAAATTTATTTGTCTCCATCACTCTTTGAGTTAGGTGTACTACCGGCAGTGGATGTCGGCAAATCAGTCTCACGAGTAGGAGGTAAGGCCCAGCGGGCAGTTTATCGCGCAGTGGCTGGGGATCTGAAACTCTTATATTCACAATTCGAAGAACTCGAGACTTTTGCCAAATTTGGCGCCCACCTCGATCAGAATACTACCAAGATCATTGAGCATGGTCGGCGCATACGCGCTTGTCTGAAGCAGTCAGAATTAGCTCCTGTAGCGGTTCCGGTCCAGATTATGATACTTCTGGCACTGAGCGAGAAACTCTTTGATGGCGTTTCCCTCGATAAAATGAAGGATGCCGAACTTGCTCTACAAAAAGCGGTTGCGAACATTCCAGAAGCAGTGTGTGCTCGTTTCGAAACCGCATCGAAGTTAGATGATCAGGATCGCAAGACGGTAGTCGATTTGGCGCGACTGGCTCTGGCACCGTTCCAAATAAAAGCTGAAGACAAAAAAACAGTCAGCGAGACACCTGGTGGGAAGAGTAAGTCATGAGTGATACCATGTCCAGTTTGCGCCACAAGATTGGCAGTGCGGGTGACCTTCAGTCTGTGGTGCGTGCAATGAAAGCCCTGGCCTCGTCAAGTGTTGGACAATACCAGAGGTCAATATTGGCGGTGGCCGATTATTACCATATAGTTGAACTCGGCTTGAGCCTCTGTACACGCGAACTCGATGGCGCTCGACACAGACAGTCAACGGAACAAAGTCTGAAACCCGAAAGGAATGCAGCGGCCGTAAGCGCTGCCATTGTATTCGGGTCTGACCAGGGCTTAGTCGGACGGTTTAACGAAGTGGTGGCAGACTATGCAATTGAAGCTCTCGCGTCGATGCCAGGTACGCCTTTAGTCTGGGCCGTCGGCGAGCGAGTGCAGGAGCGCCTGATCGACGGTGGGCTATCCGTGGCTGGCCTCTTCAAAGTACCGGAATCGGTTCAGGCAATTGTACCTCTGGTTGGAGAAATTCAAATCGAAAGCGAGACTCACTGGCTCAAGAGCGATTTTTCATCAGTTTATGTCTTTCACAACCGTCACAAAATTGGTTCTCTCTACGAGCCAATCAGCCAGCGGTTGTTACCTCTGGACTGGCAATGGCAGCAGGATTTATCGAAAGTTAGCTGGCCGAAAGGAACGCTGCCTGAAGTGCTTGGCACCGAAAGCACCACTCTGAAAGCGTTGATCCGTGAGTATCTCTTCATAACCCTTTTCCGCGCGTGCGCTGAATCGCTTGCAAGCGAAAACGAAAGTCGTTTGGCAGCAATGACACGAGCAGAAAAGAACATAAGTGAACTGTTGGAGACTTTGCATAATGATTTTCATCGACTACGTCAAACGTCCATTGACGAAGAACTTTTTGACGTCATTTCCGGATATCAGGCCTTGACGACATAAAACAAACCATGTTTAAAACGCCAAATTAAATGCTTTCCACATACTCGTTTGCGTGGTGGTTGTGTTTGGAGCTAAGAAACCGCCGCCATAAAGGGGCGGAGTGTAAAACGGCGCAGGGGAAGCAGGATAGCCATAAGGATAGGCCGGCACTGAGCCAATGGACGCCTGGAATTTACCGATGTTGATTGTCGCTGCCGGTCTTGTGTAGCCATAACCGCCGCCGTAACCAAACGGATTGTAGGCATTGCCGCCAAATAAACCAGCGGCCGGGTTACCAAAAAGATTGCCGCCGCTGAAACTGCCGTAATTGTTCCACGGATTATATCCGCCACCATAATATGGATTGCCGTAACCGCCGTAACCATAACCATAACCGTAACCGGGATAGCCACCATAACCTGGATAAAAGCCATTGCCGATCATTCCATTTGGATAAATCGGCCGCGGATTTAAATTGGGATTGACGTAACCGGGTGCATTGTATCCCGGCACGTAGGGCCGATAGCCATAAGGGGTATAGCCGTAACCACCGCCGTAAACAAAAGGCTGCGGCAAGGCTTGAAAGCTGCTGTCGATCTCATTGACGAAAGGCTTGACGCCTGTGCCTGCCCACGAGTCAGTAGCCGAATCTTTGATCGGTACGATATTGCCGTGCGGGTCTACAGACACTCCGACTCGGCTTAAATCAATAGGAATTCTAGGCAGCTTGGGTTTTGGTTTGCTGTCGACAACTTCTTCCATAAAAAGATTGCCGTTGTCATCGTCGAAAGCTTCACCTGCAGGTTTATTTTGAGCCGCAGGTGTGGCAGCCAATGCTTGACTGATTGGCGCAAAATTGAAGACACCGGCGCTCAAGCAAAGGCAAAAAGCTAAAGGAACAGTCTTATTGAGCATCTGGCAAAGGGCTTGCTGGCGGGTTATCGGGGCTGATAGTTGTGGTGGTCTCAGTGCCACTATTGCTTGCCGGAACAACTTGACCAGCCGGCATGGCACCACTATTGATGGCATTTTTAATTAGACTGATATCAATATTGCTGCCGTCACCACCATTATTAAAGACAGTCTTTACTTTGCCGATTAGAGCCATGACTGGTTGATAGATTTGATCTGGTAATTTGCTCGAAATCGATTGCGAGATTCCCATTTTTTCGCCTGTAACTTCGGCAATTGGTTGTTGCTCGTCGTTCTTATGTAAACGCGATGCAATAACATTGACCCAAAATTGTACGTGAACTTTCAGACCGGTAATGCGGTCGATGCGAATTTCTCCTTCAACAGGTTCGCTTAATTCGAAAGTAATGGTTTTATCAAAACCAATTTCCGAAACGCCTTTTTGCCCTATGGCTTTGACATATTTATCAGCCAGTAAAATTTCAATATGATGGCCGGTGTTGGTTTTGGAAACGGCAATTTTCTCAGCGCCCACTTCTTTGAAAGCACTGGCAACATCCGCCCCAAAGGTGGCTGGATCTACCAACCGATAACTGTTGGACAACAAGCTCAGATCTTTCTCTAACTCAGGATCGCTACCAGCGGCCAGTTTCTGGGCCTGCTGGAAGCATTCGGAAGCAAAGGCATAGCTCTTTAGTTGCAGAGCGCATTCGCCAATTTGTCGTAAAGTGCGCTCTTCAATCGCTTGTACTTGAGCCTTATCTTGGTCTGACAAATCTTCGGCATTTTTGCCGAGCTCATCTCTCAGACGCTCCCATTGATTCTGCGCTCTTTTAAAGTCGCCTTCTTCGTAAGCTCGCTTGGCTGAACTGTCATATTTATCGATTTTGCCGCTTAGAGCGTGCGCTTCACCCAGGCTGAACGAGCAGGCCAACAAAAGAGCGAGAGCAAAATTACTGCTGTTTTTCATCTGATGCTTGGCTTCTCCATCGCCGGTCTTAAAGAGTCAAAATCGAACACACACTAGTTAAACTGAATTTTGCACCAATCTGTCATCTCTCGCTGTGCGAGAATCTCATGCCATAGCGGGCACACCGCTGAGAATACTGCTTTTTTTCACCACAGGCCAGGCTTTGACTTCTAACGGCAACCAAGATAACGAAGAAATTAGGGAGAACCAAAACCCCGCAGCGGTCAAAACTGCTTCCCGACTCGAAATCTGGTCGTGGGCAATGTTTGATTTCGCTAATTCTAGCTATACCACAGTAGTCACCACTGCAATCTTCAATGCTTATTTTGTCAAAACAGTCTCTAGCGCAGTGGAGCTCTCCACGGCCACTCTTTACCTCACTTGTTCGCTCGGTTTAGCCAACTTGCTGGTGGTATTGACCGCGCCCGTGGTTGGAGCAATAGCCGACGCCTTCGCCATCAAGAAACGTTTTCTGATGGTCTCAACATTTTGTTGTGTCGTTTGTACCGCCGGCCTCTCACTGGTGCATCAAGGCGACGTGGCGCTGGCCATGACTTTGCTCGTGCTTTCGAATTTTGCCTTTGGCACTTCAGAAGACCTGATCGCGGCATTCTTGCCCGAGATTGCCACACCCGAAAAAATGGGGCGCATCTCGGCTTTTGGCTGGACACTTGGCTATATCGGCGGCATTGCCGTGCTTGGCACTTGCCTGGCTTACGTTACGTGGGCGCAAAAAGCAGGACAGACACCAGCTCAATTTGTGCCGGTGACCATGCTCTTTGTCGCCGTGATTTTCATGGCGGCTTCTGCACCAACATTTATTTGGTTGAAGGAAAGAGCACACAAATCAGCCGATCAATCAAAGGTTAGTACCATTGCCGCAGGGGCTTTTCGCCAGGTGTTGAACACTATCGGCGACGCCAAAAAACATCGTGACCTCTTTACGTTTTTATTGTCGCTGCTTTGTTACAGTTGCGGCTCCACCACAGTAGTGGCTCTGGCGGCTGTTTACGCTGAACAGGTGATGGGTTTTAAAACCAATGAATCGATTATTCTTATAATAGTGGTAAATGTCACCGCCGCTGTTGGAGCATTCACCTTCGGATTTATCCAGGATAAAGTGGGCTCAGTGCGCACGCTGGCGGTGACGCTGGTATTGTGGGCGGTGGCAATATTTATTGCCTATGCCACCACTGACAAAAACGGATTCTGGTGTGCCGCCAACATCATGGGTATCGCTATGGGTGCCAGTGCTTCGGCCGGTCGCGCCCTGGTGGGCCAACTTTCGCCCGCTGGGCGTTCAGCAGAATTTTTTGGTCTGTGGGGATTATCAGTCAAACTTTCAGCAATTATTGGGCCGATGACATATGGGCTTGTCACTTATTTAAGCGGATCCAATTATCGCCTGGCACTGCTTTCAACCCTTATGTTTTTCATAGTAGGATTGATTGTAGTTTTATTTGTTGATGAAAAACGCGGACGCTCGCAGGCACTAGCCGAGTCTAATTAGAAAACTCGTGTCGCAATTTCCTGCGTGATTTATTTCTGCAAATATTTATTTTGGCAGATCATTGGCCATGTTTATGGGCGACCTGAATCGGGCTGCCACTTCACCCTCGTACTCTTTTAAATGCCACTCTTTTATTTTGCGTGAGTTATTTCCAACTTTGTGACCAATCCTACCAAAGCGCTCTAAGCCTTCCGCCATCGCTTCACGATCACACTGACTAAATTGGCTAGAATTGGCCGCATTGGTGAGTTCGCTACGATTGATATTGATATCGCCACCTGAAATGGTGCGGAAATTTCTTTCAATTGTCTCTCTGATGTCGCGCGCTATGCGCATCTCTTCAGGGAAAGATCGAGCTGATTGATTCAGCTCCGCCAGGTCGTTTTTTGTAATGCCGTCATTTTCGAAGAACCATTCATCATTGCTGAGGCTCTGAATTTGTTCAATATTTTTGGCTAGAACTGCACCAAACTTTTTGTCTGGTGCTTGATTTAGCTCGCTTAAAGACAAGAATCCATCTTTGTCTTTGTCAGTCTGGTCAAATTTGTTTAGGGAGCTGGCGATGGCTTTCTGAAGTGCTTCAGAGCTTAACTTATCGTGCGAGTTCGACTTGGCGTCAACCGTCTGTATTTCATTTAAACCTCCGCGGTCACAAGTCATAGAGCTAATTCTCCGTTGCGTTCAGGCTACAGTGACATTATCATTTTTCCAAATTTAGCAGCAGCTTATATTCGGTGCAATGGTGGAAATACCAAAAGAAACTTGCGGTATGGACATGCTTATCCGATTTACATTGGGACTAACCTCGTCAGTAACAGTCGTAGAAGTCAAATACCGACGGAGTAGGCGCATGCATTCCAGATCAGATGAACCCATGGAAGAGACTTCTAATAACCCAGCTCTCGATGGGCCCGACCGCGTTGCGGCGGATCAACATGCATACGAGCAAGCGCTAATCGAGCAAAAGCTTCGCGAAGAGATGCCCAAAGAAGAAGTCGTAGACATGCCGTCCAGTTATGTCGGCAGCTGGAGTATGTCTGGGCCGATCATGGCTTGTCTTCTAGTTATAGCCTTTATGGTCGTTGCGGTTGTCGCTTCCAGGTCGCTCAATAACTGGATTCCTGCTAATAAGCCCGCTCCAACTTCTGGAGTAGTAGTGCAGCAAACTGTTTCTACTCCTGAAGCAACACCTGCGTATCCAACAGTTTACGTCCAGCGTTCAGCCGATCCAACTATGGCACCGAGCCCATTGCCTCCAGAAAAAGAAAAGAAAAAGGGCTTTTTCGGCTTAGGTAGATAAATAGATAAGTAGATAGAGTTAGAGATTCCAGGGGTTGCAAATCGCAACTCCCGTCGATTCAAAATCGGGCACGTTTCGAGTTGCAATTGTCATGCCGTGCACAAGTGCAGTAGCAGCGATCAAGGCATCACGATCTGATCTTGGAGCCAATAGATGCAGTTGAGCGCACCTTTGAGCAACAACAATATCAACTGGCAAAATTCGATCGGAAAATGCTGACATTACAGAGAACTCGAGCCACTTCCTGAGGTGTCGGCCCTGTTCTAAATCACGGCGCTCTAATAGAAGTGTGCCAAGTTCGAGCTCCAAAATTGTAATTGCAGACAGATATAAATCAGAAGGACGAACTGAATTTGCCCAGGCGATTACATTTTTGTCTGCTCGACCCTTTTTTGCTTTCCGCAGCTCAGAGACTACATTGGTATCAAGCACAAACATAAACTATGAGAAATCAGCAGATTTATAGAATTCGCCCTTCAGCTTTGGAGGCTCAAATTCAATCTCGATATCGTCTGGCATGGCGAGCATATCTACAATACTTGCGTGCTTGTCTAAAAGATCGCGGTAGTCTTCAATCGTTAAAAGCACATGCGCGGGGCGACCTCTGTCGGTTATGAAAACCGGGCCTTTCAGTGCTGCCTTTTTTGCCCCACTAGCATCCTGATTAAATTGACGACTTGATAGCGTTGTTATTTTCATGCACTAACTCCCGACCATTGTAGATATGTTACTACAAACCGCTCCGGGCTGTAAAGATGCAGCGTGGGCGTGAACTGGCCCTATCTGGCCTGACCTATCAGCCTTAACTACTCGTTAATAACCTTAAGCCACAATGACCTGAAGTTACTTCTCAGGATTGTCTAATGCAAACAATTTCTATTCCAGGCCAGTTGGGACGCCTGTCAGATGATGACACTCTGATGGTGGGATTTGTAGAATTTCGGGGACCATACACTGATTCTTCAAATTGCTTCAGCACGCCAGGCTTGCTTGCCGTGTTGAAAATTTCGAACGATGAAATCGAATTGGTAAAACTATCTTCAAGTTTAGATCTGTACGCTTCAGCCCAAGCAGAACTTGATGCGACAAATGCGGGGTCACCTGTTCGCGTGGCTGTTTATGAAGCACCACATCTAGCACTGCAAGAACTTGACAGTCTGGCAACATTGACCCTGGCCGAGTTCGAAAATTAGCAGCTGACTTGGTCCACAATCTTCTATACTGCCCCTGAATCTTTTAGTGGCAATAGTTGAATTGGGACGAAGCATGCGAGCAACCAAAATCATTAGTTCTTTGTTGGCCGCGGTGGCCCTCAGCCTTTCACTGTTGCCGACGCAGGCATGCACTGACTTTTTGGTACAACCGAAAGATGGTTCCAAAATTGTCGGTCGCTCTATGGAATGGGGCGCTGATCTTCAATCTCATGTTTGGAAGTATCCGCGGGGCCAGTCGCGCAACTCACAGACTCCAGATGGCAAGCCCGGTTTGACGTGGAAGTCAAAATTCGGTTACGTTGCCCTTGATGCCACCAATATGCCGCTGGCAGTAGACGGCTTAAACGAGAAAGGCCTTTCTGTTGGTCTTCTCTGGATGCCGGGCACGAGATATCAACAAGTAGATGCAAATCATGCTGAAGTGGCTGTCAGCATTGTCGATCTAGATCACTGGCTGCTCGGTAATTTTTCTACTGTTGCGGAAGTAAAAGCGGCGATTGCTAAAGTAAAAGTGTGGGCTCCGCAAATGGCTGAATGGGGAGGCATTCCTACAGCGCATCTGGCTCTGCACGACAGTGCAGGCAATAGTGCAGTTGTGGAGTTTATTGACGGGGAGCAACGTATTTATGATAACTCGGTGGGAGTGCTCACCAATGCGCCCACTTTCGATTGGCATCGCACCAATTTGAACAATTATTTGAATTTGTCTGCAGCTAATGCGCAGCCGGTAAAAATATACGGCACTGTGTTGGCACCACCTGGATTGGGCGGTGGATTTCTGGGTATTCCCGGCGATTGGACCCCACCTTCGCGCTTCGTACGTGCCAACGCTATGCTCGCCTTTGCAAAGCCTGTAGCCACATCCTCTGCTGGAGTCAATCTGGCATTGCACATATTAAATGCCGTCGACATTCCGCTTGGTGACGCACGCCCACAAGATAATTCTCTCGAACATAGCGACTATACACAGTGGATTGTGGTTAAAGATTTGACCAACCATATTCTTTATTTCCGCTCGTACGACAATCTGACTTTGCGTTCTATCGATTTGAAAAAGCTTGATTTCGCTGAGAGCTCCAAAGTGGAGAAATTGAGCGACATTGCTGGTGGTAAGGCAGTTGTCGAGCTGAACTAGAGCCATCAATCGGCAAAGTGTATCGGCTACTACTGCGTGTATTGCGGTAGGGTTATGATCGGCTCATGAGGAATTCTGACAAGCAAATAATTAAAGACTGGGACATACTTACTTCTAAGCAAGTTGATGCATTCTTGCAAGAAAGTGAGAGTGGAGGAAGTTTCACCACGCTTGTTATGATTTTTGGCTCAGCGCCGTTTCATCGGCTTTTTAGCCTGTCGCGACACCGGCCTGAATTTAAGTTGCTGTTGTCCTTTGTTGACCGCTTCACCACTGCTTGTGAAAGCGCCACTGACAGTGAGGACCGCGCACTTGCGCGGGCCATTATTGCTCAACTAGCGAAGGAGCTAGAGCGTGTGGACCACGCAGAAGAACAGTACCGTAAGGCAATCGTGCTATACAAGCAACTTGAGGCGCAAAATGTAATTCCCTATCGACCGGGAGGCAATATTAACCAACTTTATGTTCATGGTTTGGTTCGCAGTCAAATTGCTCTGGCGCGGATTTACTGTCAGCTCGGGCGCCTCGAAGCAGCTGAAGAACTTTACCGTCAATTGATGTTGCCTTACTATCAACAGAATTGGTTTGCCCTGTATCGTATCAATAAGTCCATCCACGCCATGCAAGATGGTAACGATGGCAATGCTTTCGCCACTCTTGCCTGTGAGCTGGGTGAAGCCTATGAAAAAGTTGGCCGAAATAATTTAGCAGCCAAAAAATATGAAGACTTCCGCGAGTTCATTCACTATGTTTTACACCCGAATCCTAATCCGCCAGACCTCATTCGAATTAGATGCTCCCTAACCGAATATCGCATCATCGTTCCTTCTCCCAATGCTACATATGATGCCATTATTGGGCTTTATCCAGCGATGGACGAGTTGATGGAGATGTATTTAAGTTTCGACTCTAGGCATTTCTCGATTTGGCGCCGAAAAGATGTGGCGATTATGACAGTGAAAATGGAAGCACTTAAAGCAGAGTGACGACCACAATTAGCCAAACTTTTTTTGCTCTAATAACTAGAGCGTTAATGGTGGTTCTTACATGGCTAAGCAAATTTTGTTACCTGAGCAGCTTTTCGCCGAAGGTACTGAGGCCGAGCAATCTGGCAATTATCGTACAGCGATAAAAAAATATCTTGAATTTACTGCGCACACAAACGCTGAACCTAATGTTTTGCTCGCAGTAGGCAAGCTCTATGAGAAAGTAAAAGACGACTTCAAAGCTAGCGAGTGTTACCAACACGTAGTCGCGTTAAAAGCAGCGGCTCCCGCCGTGGCAGTGAGAGACGCATATCTGCGCTTGATCGCTTTAGAAAATCGTTTTCTTCGTCATGAAGTGGCAGTTGAGTATTGCGACCTGGCTTTAGAATCTGCACCTGATGATATGGAGCTGCTGTTAGCAAAACTCAACGCTTTGTATGAGCTGACATTGAGCTCAACTGCTTCGGCTGCCACACCAGAGAGAAAAGCTCAGTTTGAACAAACCGCTGAATTTGCATTGAGGCTAGAACCAGAGAACTATTTAGCTAATTGCTTTTTCGGCCGGGCAAAGACTCTGGCTGGCGATCATTACGACCAGGCTTTGATGGCCTTTGATAAGGCAAGACAAATAGATGCAGGGCGTCCGTTTGCCAGTTATCTCGAAGGTCTTCTGCATATTCGTCGCCGAGATCACGATCTTGCCTGTGTTGCTTTCGACAAAGCGGCAGCTTGCGCGACCGATTTAACTATAGTTGCCGAAGCCAGGCGCTATGCAGATCAGTTTAGAGCAGATGCTAAAAATGACAGCCGGCGTCGCCGCTTCTGGCACACATCGCTGGAAGAACAGTTGGCTGTTTTGAGCAAATACGGCATCAAACTAAACTCTGATTTTACGTTAGAGAGAGTTTTTGCTGTGCGTCAAAACAGAGTGGAATATGAAGAGAAAGAACCGTTTTTACGAGCGCTGCTAAGCCTTGGATACAACGATCTGGCCGCTAATGTACGCACTTTTAATTTTAAAGTTGCGTATGAAGAAATCGCCATGCACTGTCGCGATATCGCTGAAGGCGATTTTGATTTGGAAGAAGTGCAAGACTATTTTTATGGTGATGATGATGGTAAAGCAGCGGCATGGATTTCATTTAAACTTGCCGGTAAAAAATATAAGTGGAAATTGAAATGCAGCGGTTCGTTTTTTGATCTTAATGTGCTGTATAAGCTGGCTGACCTGTTGCGTAAAACGCACAGCAGCAAGCGCTTTGTGGTGGTTTCTCAGCCCGGTAGCATTTCTGTTTTGTGTCTGACAGAAGCGCAAACAGAAGCTTTAGCAGCGCATACCGGATTAGACCTGGAGTATTTGTAAGCCCATTGCTAACCGGCGACTGAGGCGAGAATGCTAAACTTGTCGCTTGATGAACTCACGATTTAGAAATATCAATTTACTTGTAGCCGTCTCCCTGATTGCGATCACCGCAGCTGCGCCTCTCAATGCGCGTGAAGTCAGTAACGCTGTAGACACTCCGCAGCCATCGCCCAGCATCATAATTATCGGCGAGAGTTTGATCGGTGAAGAAAGCAGTGCTGTTTGTATGCAAGAACTGGTGGAAGCCTTAAAGACCAGGCCGAACGATGCGAAGGTTTTGGTTTTAAAAGCTGCCCTTGAAAATTATGAATGCCAATATTCTAAAGCCATCGCCGACGCTTCTGCGGCCATTAAAGCCAGCCCAAACTATGAGCGAGCGTATGCCCTGCGGGCTGAAGCTGAAATGCGCTCTGGCCTTTTCGAAGCAGCTCGCACAGACATGCTTAAAGCTGGCAGTCTATCAATGCCGAAATCATATGAACAGCGCTCAGCAGAAGTTGATGCCCTGGAATATGATTTCAAACACCAGGAGAAGCAGCCGGCCAGGCGCCTGGCGTTGGCATGTACAGCCATACTTTTCACCCAGAACAGGCAGGGCTGTTCCAGTTTGGCCGGCGCTGAGCCCAGTGAAAGTCTTAAGTCTGAGCAAAAAGATTTATTAGTGCAATGGTGGGATGTTCATGACCGTAACCAGTTGCTAGACACACTCAAACACCAGCTTTGTGTTGGGCATAACAGCCGCTGGCAGCGGATGCAGAAAGGGCTAGAGGCCAATCGCGCTCTTGATAGTTTCAAGGGTGGCTGGAATTTGCCTCAAGATTTCGAAGCGGCAATTCAGCTGCTGAAAAAGTACGGCAGGCAATTTGGCAACAGAGGTTTGTTGGCCTGGGACCACTGCCGTTATGTGGCGCTATGCCGATGGGGCTATCAGGCCGGTTATCTGACAGAGGCCGAGGCCTGGGAGCTAATCATGCCTGTGGCCGCTAAAATACAAAAGCAGTCTAAAAATTGGCAGCAATTAGCTAGTGAGTATTTGATTGGACGCAACTTCTGGTGCGATAGCATTTATCAGGAAGGGGCGGTGTCATCAAAGAAAATAAAGCACCGATTGCTTCATGACCCTAACAGTCCATGGGTCAAATTGCCTCTGCCAAGCATTCCAATTGTGTGCAAATCAGACGATGCCACCATACTCGCCATTATTGATCGGTTGCGCGGTGGTCGAAAAGTACAGCGTTCGGCTAATTAAAGATGAGCAAACTTTTTTAGATTCAAGTTCATTTTTCGCCACTGCTCAAGTTCCCTTCATTTAGCCAAAGTCTACAATTAATTACACATGCTTACCAGGTTGAGTGACAATTCTGGGCGGTCCTGGGCATATAAATTTGTACAGGAGACAAGCTTGTTTAAAGAAAGTTCGAAGCTGAAAGAGTCTATAGATTGCGTCGTGGCTGCTGACAGCTGCAGCGATACTCTTGTGTGCACTGAAAATCAGGTGGTGGATTCTCCCATCACAGCTACTGCATCAACTGTTGGCACGCGATCTGTAGTTGTTGGGTGCGGCATGCCTTTCATGTATGGTTCCCGCTCCTCTGAGAGTGATGATTCTGAGCCTAAACGCCCACTCTGGCACGCCACAAGCCAGCGCATTGCCATTGCGTCAATGGTTTTAGCCTCGATGATGTCGTATTTTATTCTTCATTCCTTATCTGGTCATTTTTTCTGGCATTTCACCGGCGTACAGACCACGGCTTACATGCACTCTACTATTGATGCATCGACTATCGGTGTTGTGGTTACTATGTTTTGCTACGCAGAATTTTTACACAGCTTTTTGCGCTTCAAGCAAACCTCCCTATCAGTTTGTTTTGGTCTTATACTGGCTAGCCTGGTCACCTTTGCCGGTTTTGCCAACGGTGGTTTCGGTGGTGCCGTAATTGCGGTGTTCTGCTGCCTTCTTTGTTTAGGAGTTGGTCATATAGCGCGTCTTGCACGCATGGCAATTCCGCCAACATTCCGCGCCGGCCGCGCTGTGCTGATTGCCGCTGCTGCCTCCATACCGGCTACGCTTGTAACTTTGACAGCTTTCTATCAGGTCTTCACACATCCTCGTCCAGCGAATTACTACAGCGTTTATGGCGATGGTTCTTGCGGCGATGAAATTACAGCAGCCGTGGCATTATTCTTCTTTCTCGCAATTCCTGCGTATGCTTTTGTTCGTTGCGCCCGAACCAGTGAAGCCAAGCCGCTAGTGGCATTAGGACTTTTGCAAATGAGCCCGTTGGTTGTGGGCTTTCTGGCCCAGATCGCCCTTCTTGCTCCGCGGGCTGATGGCTTAGCGATGACTGTGTCAGGTTTAATCACACTCGGTATTGCTTGTACTCTCGTCGCATCAGGATCAGCTTTGGGCGCCGTAGTAAACGGTGCCAAACATCGCCGCAAGATGGCGAAAGCCGGAATTTAATATTAATCTGCCTGCGGAGAGCGTCACCAATCGACGTTCTTGCCAGTAATCTAAACTGGTTTTAATGTAGTGGAACGACTGCACGATTTTCTCGTCCATGCCCTCATGAAAAATGCAAGAGAACCAGAAGTCGAATTGGCAAATGCTGACGCAAGGCTGGCAGCGAAAGATACTTTCAGAATTTCATTTCTGGATAGTTTAGCCCACACCAATCAGTTAAAAGCTGCTTGTCAGGCCGTTGGGTACTCCGTGGTGGCTGCTCAATCCATCGCTGATGCCTTTGCCTTATTAAACGGAAAGAATCACGCTGACGTAGTTGTTTGCGCCGCCTATTTAGAAGACGAATCAGTGTTTGAATTTCTTAAAGCACTGCGCAGAGATCCACAGCATAAGAAGACAATGTTCATGACATTGGCTCTAGCCCCCAGCACCATTGGTGTTAGGGCCAATGCTTCAACCGAAACAGGTCATCTTTTAGGGGCTGATGCTTTCGTCAGCATGCCTGTTTTTGACCCAGTCCAATTAATTGCTGAAATTAAGAAGCTACTACCCGCGGTGCCGGTCCTTGAGCAAGGGCGGCTTGATAAGCTTGCTTCGGAGCGGGCGAACGTGGTTCGATAGAATGAATTTAGAGACTGGCAAGAAAATTCTTCAGTCCCTCTTTGTATTTTGGTGATTTCATCATCACGGCGTCACCATGTTGGGCGCCTTCGATACGAATGTATACTTTCGGTGCAGCCACGGCTGCATACAGTTCGTCGGCTTGTTTAATTTGTGTGAGATTGTCTCGTGTTCCGGCAATCAACAACACTGGTGATCGTTTTTGATGCAAAGCCCTTGCGTTATCTAACTGTTTACATGAATTAGTCCAGGCCCAATCGGGATACCAGCTCAAAAAGGAGAATTTGTCGCAGCCGATTCTTCGCAAAGAATAAAGGGGGCACTCTAAAATGATCGCCGCACATTGCACTGTTTCTGCCAGTTTGCCCGTAACAAGCGTGCCCAATGACTCGCCAAACAAAATAATTTGGTCGGGGCGCAAGTGTTTTACTAGAGTCAAATAATCGTAAGCACTTCGCCCATCTTTGCACAGAGTTTCAAGAGAAGTTTTTCCTTCGCTGCGACCAAAGCCGGCGTAGTCATAAACAAAAACAGAAACGCCATCTTTCAAAAGTAAGTCGACTATATGTCCACGCTGCGAAATGTTTCCTGAGTTGCCGTGACTGAGCAAGACTATATGTTTAGCCAGGGGCAAAGAGTAGAGCAGGCCGTGCAGCTTACCGCCGTTGTGCGAACGAAAAAATATTTCTTCTGGCTTGATTCCTTTAACGTTGAGCGTTTGATAGGTACCCTTGGGATATTTGAGCGGCTGAAAAAGTAAACAATCGTAAATTGGTTGACCCACTGCTGGAGCCAGCGCCACCACCACTGCCAGTGGCAATAGTAAAAATAGCCCAACTAGCGTTAGCGCCGTGCCTTGCAAAACAAAGGCCCAGTTTAAATTGACGAGTTTTTTCGGCAGAAATTTTGCAACCACTTGAACGCCGCCCAGAATGCCCACACTTTTAAACTTACCAACGAGGCATGGGGCGACCCAAATAAACCAACACTTTGCCAAGTGTTTGCTGTCTTAATGCTAAACAGTCATTATATATAGAGCATGCCAGAGAGTAACGAAGACAAATTGCGCGCAAAAAAAACCAACTTTCGTATTGGTTTGGCGCTAGCCTGCACAGTGCTGGTGGTCACTCTTTTTGTTCTTGTCGAAAAGCTCAATAGCCCGAAAGACGAACTGCCACAAGTTACGCAGCCACATTTGAAGCTGGCGAGTTTGCCGTCAAATTTTAAGCCAGAATCGTCGGCCAGCATTTACGTGCCGATTTATTCCACAATTTCTTATGAAAATCGACTGCGCACCATTGATCTGGCCGCGACTTTAAGCGTGCGCAATACAGATTTGAAACAATCTATCATTTTGCGCAATGTTGATTATTACGGCACTGCAGGCCAGCTAATCAAAAAATATTTGAGCGAGCCTGTTGAGCTGCTGCCCATGTCTTCCGCCGACTTTGTAGTCGATCGCACCGATGTTCGTGGTGGTGTCGGCGCTAATTTTGTGGTCGACTGGATGGCTGCTAAGAAAGTAACATTACCCATCGCTGAAGCCGTTATGGTTAGCACCGGCTCTTCTCACAGCATTTCATTTGTCAGTCGCGGTGTAACCGTTGTTACACCTGAGAAACAGGCCGAAGAAAATAACTAGTCAGCGCCTTCGGCAAGGCTGCGATCGTTTGGATTGAATGAATCAGCAGGAATAGCGAAGCCTCTTTTAGTTTGGCTCTTCACTTTTCTTTCTTCCGGCTTAGTTTCTATTGTTTCTTGCTTTTCCATTTTAATTGCTCCTGTTAGCGGTGCTGCAACGAGTTCTATAATGCACCATAAATGCTAAGGAGAGATTAAGTTGGCCTCGTTTGTAACCGCTTGTCAATGAGAGTTGCTACATCTACGCGCAACATCGCTTAAAACTTTGCGGCAAAATTGCCTTGAAAGTTCAAACCGTGCGAACCATATATAGTGGCAGAGGCGGAAGTTTGTTTAGCGGTCGATTTGGGCCAAAAGTGGCTGTTCATAACGTTCGCCGGCAGTCTTGAGAGCGAGCCCGCTCAAAGCAGCCAGATCTTCGTCTTCCAGATCAAGTCTGAACGACACTGTATTTTCTTCTAAATAACGTACATGCTTGGTGCCAGGAATCGGCACTATATCTATGCCCTGATGCAGCAACCAGGCGATAGCTACTTGAGCTGGAGTTGCGCCGTAACGGTCGGCCACTTCGTTGACTTCGTCAACTAAAAGCAAATTGCGGTTGAAGTTTTCACCTTGATAGCGAGGGTCACTGCGGCGGTAATCGCCTTCAGGAAGATCGTCAAAGCTCTTTATTTCGCCGGTCAAAATGCCGCGACCGATTGGGCAATATGCCACAAGGCCGATTTTCAGTTCACGCAAAACAGGCATGATTACTGGCTCTAGATTGCGTTCCCACAATGAATACTCAGATTGAAGAGCCGAAATAGGATGCACAGCGTGGGCTTTGCGAATAGTTTGCTCACCAGCTTCGGACAGTCCGAGGTAACGAACCTTGCCTTCTTTAACCAGCTCGGCCATGGCCCCTACTGTTTCTTCGATAGGCACGTTAGGATCGACCCGGTGCTGATAGTAGAGATCGATGACATCGATTCCGAGTCTCTTCATCGAAGCTTCAGCTACACGTTTAACTGTTTTTGGACTGCTATCCAAACCGGTAGATTTACCGGCGGTGTCATAACTGAAACCAAACTTGGTGGCAATGACGGCTTGATCGCGTTTGCCTTTAATGGCTTTGCCGATTAGCTCTTCATTTTTGTATGGACCGTAGCGTTCGGCGGTATCCAGGAAATTCACTCCCAGCTCCAGCGCCCGGTGGATAACTTTAATTGCTTCACCTTCGTCGGCGGAGCCGTAAGCAAAGCTCATGCCCATGCAGCCGAGGCCGATGGCAGATGTTGTGAGCCCCTGGTTGCCCAGTTTGCGCGTGTTAATGATGCCCATAGTGACGTCGAATTCCATACTCAGTGACAATCAAACCCTATCACGGCAGCAAGCCCTTTACATGATGCTTTTTCGCCAGAACTATTGCTGAGTTGCTCCAGTGACCGGCATAAGGCCATGTATAGATAGTTCAATCAACATTAAGATTGTAGAACTCAAGCCTGTTGCCACTTTCGCGAATGATTGAGGCTAAATTCTTTTGATGAGCTCAATATTGAGATAATAGAAGCCTCACAAATTCGCTTTAATAATCTGTTTCAACACCACTCGAGATTTTATTTATGCCGGTCGAGCCCTCTAACACATCCAGCAGTCGCGCTTTGATTGTCATTGATATGCAGCAAGGCTTTGACGACCCATACTGGGGTGAGCGCAACAATCTGCTGTGCGAGGCCAACGTGGCCGCCTTGATCGCCGCCTTCAGGCAAGCCCACCTGCCGGTCGTTCACGTACAACATATGTCAGATGAGGCTCGGTCACCTTTGCGACCTGGGCAGAGCGGCAACGATTTCAAAGCCGAAGCTCTGCCATTGCCCGGTGAGAAAGTCTTTCAAAAGAGTGTTAACAGTGCATTTATTGGCACTGACCTCGAATCGTATTTGCGCGCCGCAAATATCACTAGCCTTATATTGTGCGGTCTGACCACAGACCATTGTGTTTCTACCACTACCAGAATGGCCGCTAATCTCGGTTTTAAGGTAATTTTAGTCAGCGACGCCACGGCAACCTTTAGTCGCACTGGCATTGATGGCCGATTGTGGTCGGCAAATGATATTCATCACAGTGCTCTGGCAAGCTTAAATCAAGAATTTGCTCAGGTAATTACTCTTGAGCAAGCAATCGCACTTCTACTCAATTTGTAGGCGGGCCCAGTGAGCTGAGCATGCGCTCAAAGAGACGTCTGACTCGGTCATTTTCAATGTCTTCAATATTCATGCGCACCAGACGAAAATTTAAAAGCTCACCGTTTCTTCGCACCACAATATCAACTGGTGTGCCTGCTCGGCCGGCCACCGTGCGCCAGTAACTGCGTTGATCGTCTTGTGCTGTAAAGACATGGCCATTGGCCGAGATTTCGACGTCGCCTTTTTGTAACCCGGCCAGAGCAGCGGGGCAACCCGGCAGAACTTCTGTAATTGTGTAAAATCGACTGAAGACATTCTTTTGAGCGACGATGCCGAGCACGCCATATTCGAGTTTGCGATATTGCTCAGATGTCCACGGTTTGCTGTTAAAACCAAAAAGTGTTCTGCGAGGAAAAGCACTGGGGTCAAGAGCAGGTTGCTGACCAGCCAGATTTTGTTCGCCTGCGGCGGCCGATGAACTTAGCGGATTGTTCGATGCGTTGGCAGCAGCTTCTTCTAAAAGAATGCCACCCTGCAAGGCGCTGTTTTGGCTGGCTGGCGATGCAGCCGGCCTGTTGTCTTCTTGTGCCGTATGAGGGGCTATGGCCTGCAGTGCGACGTCGGGGTTTGTACTTCCTGCCGTAGGCCCACTTTGTGCTCGTGCGGGCATGGCCAGGTAGGACATTGCAAGATTGGGCAGCATTGCCATAACGGTTATAGTGATGGACTTTTTGACTTCGATGCTTGCAGTGCTTTTAAATTTCATGACCGACCTTTGGCCGCTGGTTTTTTGAAAGAACAGAGATTATTACGCGCGTCATTGTTTTTTTAGGAACGATTAAGTGATGCAATACTGTCACCGGGTAAAACAATTTCTTCCGGCTGTTGGAGATCCTGTAGTCTTAACCCTTTTAAGCTGTCGTTAGATCTCGTACTTCCTGTAGAATTTTGTCCTTTTCGCCTGTGTAATCTAGCATCGCAACCTCATAGTTTGATTGCAGATTGAGCCAGAATTCGGCGCTGGTATTAAACACACGAGACAGACGTAACGCAGTAGGAGCCGTAATGGCCCGTTTTTCTTTATCACTGACAATTGCCGTTACTCTCGTCGCCGGAACACCCATAAGAGTGGCGAGCCTTGTGGCGCTGAGGTTCAACGGCTTAAGAAATTCCTCGCGCAAAATTTCGCCAGGATGAATTGGGGCGAGCTTGTCGCTTTCTTTATGCTTGGTGGTAGTCTGTGATTTCGACATCTCTAAAGTCCTCTCCGTCGGGAACGAAGCAAATTCTGTACTGGTCGTCTATGCGGATGCTCCACTGTCCTTCCCGGTCACCATGCAGAGCCTCAAGTTTGTTTCCGGGAACTGCACCGAAATCGGCAAGCCCTTTTGCCGCCTTCAAAACCTCAAGCTTTCTTCGAGCTGGATTCTGGATGCTGTCGAAGGCTTTGACATAACGGTTGTCTGCCCGACCTTGGTTCTATACCATGTACCACCGCTGAGAGATCTTTGTAGATTTACAAATGTGTCTACACGAGAGAGCAGCTGCGTGCGGTATCACGCTTGAGAGGGTTCCTGTAGTATTTTTGCTAAAGTATCAAGCACAAATTTACGGGTGCCGATTTGCGGATGTTCGCGAACAAAACGTGCACCATCAACAGTGCGCAATTTGTTGCGCTCCAGCTTGCCGGTTCTGGCATCTATAAGCTTTAGCAGCTCGTTTGCCCAGATCACAGTCGACTGTATAAACGGCTTCATGTCATCACTGATAGGGCTCTTCTCGGTACTTAAAATATCAAGCCGAAGACGCAAGAGGTCTGCCAGTTTTCCCGCGCAAATGATTTCGCTGGCGCCTTCACCCCATTCATCTGTAGCGCCGGCATCAGATACTTGATAGAAGCGGAAACTGCGCTGTTCCAAACCAGGAAGCATCTCGCCAGTGTAATGTGATACCACTTGACCGTGCACAGTCTCGGTAGAATGTGGTCGTCCTTGCATGCCGCATTGATCCAGAAAATGGTCTATTTCAGCTAGGCTGCGCGCCTTAAGAATCTTACATTCCAAACGAGGCTGTCTGCCGTTCGCAAGTTCGTGAATTTGGGCCGGAGCAAAGGGATATAGCTCTAAATCTGAACCTGCATTTATGAATACACCGTCAAAGTCGTCGCAGGCATCGAGAATATCAAAAAGTACGTGACCTGGCATATGATTTAGCTGAAAAACCGTAGGATCTGGTTGCTGCGAAAGAAAGGCGTCGATGGTATCGAATGCGGTGAATAGCATTACTCCCTGCGATCCCTTATAAGGCATGAACAGCGGTTGCTCTCCCTTCCAGAGAGCAATCCATTCGTGCTGGCAGACTTTTTGCACATTGTCGCTGATACTACTTTCTAGGCTCGGCAGAGCAGGCAGTGCCAGTGCCTCTTCGCACCCAAGTGACAGGGCAATGTTTTTTAAACGGCCGAGAGCTTCGCCGAAAATACACACGCCATGCTCAAAGCCCATGTCAAAACAAATCATTTCTGTTTCGTCAGGCAGGTTGTTCATGAGGTGCCGACCTCGCATCTCAAGATATTCGTGGGGAGCATCGTCTGGGCCCTCGGGCGCAGTCATGACGCCAAGTGTTTGCTTCTCATTTATTGTCCAGAGAACAGCGCAATTTTCTTTGTCAACGGTTAGAAACCAGTCGGGGTAAGCTGCTATAGCGCGCAGGAAACCATCGCCTCGATCCTCCTTGTTCCCCAGTATTGCTCTAATTTCTTGCAAAAGCATCGGCCGTCTACCTCTTACTAAATCTCAATTTGCAATCTGCAGTTAGGTGCACGTCATCGTAGCTGCATGCGAAGGTGTCGGGAAGGCGCACGCCACCGCGCGTGTTATGAAATTCATCAAACGTATTGATGGCATCGGCAGCCCAGCTAAACAC
>CASBPX010000059.1 GCA_949127735.1 Candidatus Obscuribacterales bacterium
ACTCTCGACGGGCTGGCCGAAGCTCAGGCCTGGCGCCAGCGGCGACATTTGCTCGACACCAAAGACCTGACTTTCGACGAAATTAGCGTCTGCCTGGCGCTGGCTCATTATTACAAACATAATCAATTTCACAAGAAGCCACCACAGACGATACTAAGCGCCGTTACAGTGGCTACGTTGTTTTATGAAAATTCAACCCGTACGCGCACCAGTTTTGACCTGGCAGCACGCAAGCTGGGCGCCACTGTAGTCAATCTCGACCTCAATACTTCGTCTGCCGCCAAAGGCGAAAGTCTAACAGACACCGCTCTCAATTTATGGGCACTGGGCGTTAACGCCATAGTGATGCGGCACAGCCAGTCTGGTGCACCAGACGATTTGTCGTCAGCTCTGGGCGATAAAATTCATGTGATCAATGCCGGTGATGGTTGGCATGCTCATCCATCGCAGGGCATACTTGATTTATACACAATTCTGGAAAGCCTCGGGGAGCTGCCCGTTTTCACCGGCTCTGCCACAACTGGCAAGGCTGGTAAAATTGAAAATCGTCTAAATGAAACCACACTGAAAGGCAAAAAAATTGCCATCGTCGGCGATATCACTCACTCGCGCGTCGCTCGATCAAATTTGTGGCTTTTGAAAAAACTTGGCGCTGAAGTGCACATGGCAGGCCCGCCGGCGCTATTGCCCGATACTTTTGGCGAAGAAGAAATGGGGGCAATTGTGCACCACCGCTTAGAGGCCGCCATTAAAAATGCCGACTTCATTATCTGTTTGCGATTGCAATTAGAAAGACAAGCTCAAGGCCTGATTGCCAGCATTGACGAATATCGCAAGCAGTATCGCCTCGACCATGATCGCATCCGCCTGGCCGCTTCGGGCGTGAGAATTTTGCATCCGGGACCTATTAATCGCGGTGTGGAAATCACCGACGCTTTAGCGGACGATGCCATAATTTCTTGCATATTAACTCAAGTAGAAAATGGCATACTCAGTCGCATGGCTGTTCTTACTTTACTGCTCAATCACCAGAATAGTTATCAGCTCAATCTTACTCAGCCGGCACTCTAAAAAATACAGGGCAATATTATGTTGATCAAAAATTGTCTGCCTTGCGATCCGGCCGCGAAAGTTGAGAAAAAAGCAGCACTTTGCGATCTGCGCATCGACCACGGCATGATTAGCGAAATCGAAAAAGCAGGCAAGCTTGAAGCCAGAAGCTCAGAAACAGTATTCGACGGCGAAGGCTTGTGGCTGCTGCCCGGATTTATAGACCTGCACACCCACCTGCGCGATCTGGGCCAGAGCGCTAAAGAAGATGTAGCTACGGGTACTCTGGCCGCTGCCACCGGCGGCTACACCACAGTTGTGGCCATGGCTAACACAGTGCCTCCGATTGATAATCCGGCCATATTCACTAAGCTTTTGCAGATCATTAAAGAGAAGGCTTTAATTGAAGTGTTACCGATTGCCTGCGTAACCCAAAATATGGCGGGTAGCGAACTGACTGAAATGGCGCTGCTGAGCCAGCTTGGAGCGGTTGGGTTTTCAGACGATGGACTGCCTGTGACCAATTTAGCGGTGATGCGCCGGGCGCTCGAACAATCAAAGGCACTGGGATCACTGATTGTCAGCCACCCTGAAGACAAAGATCTCTCAGGCCCAGGCACCATGAATGAGTCAGTCTACGCCACCGCCAAAGGGCTGGCCGGGGTAACAACTGCCTCTGAAGCCGCTTGCATAGCCAGAGAAATAGAAGTGGTGCGAATCACCGGGGCCGCTTTGCATTTTGCTCACGTCTCTGCCCGAGCTTCCATTAAACTAATCGAACGCGCTAAAGCCGACGGCTTACCGGTTACCTGCGATACCACTCCGCACCATTTGACACTGACTGACAGTGAGATTCCGGGCTACGATGCCAACTATAAAATGAATCCGCCCCTGCGATCAAAAAAAGATCAAGAAGCTCTGGTGCAAGCTTTAAAATCAGGCGTCATCGATGCCATCGCCACTGACCACGCACCACATACGGTGGGGGAAAAGGAAAAGGGATTTAACGGCGCGCCTTGTGGTGTAATCGGCCTTGAAACTGCCTTCGCCCTGTGCCTCGAGCGACTCGCTGATGAAAGTGTACCGGCCGCTGACCGCCATTCATTATTAGAAGTGGTGCGCCTATTCACCACAGCACCGGCCCGCATTTTAGGCATTACCGAACCAAGTTTAAAAGTCGGTGCTGCAGCCAATCTGTCACTATTTGACCCTTCTAACCACTGGCTATACAACGCTCACAAAGCCGCCTCTAAAAGTGAAAACTCACCTTTCAACGGCCACCTTATCAGGGGACGCACAGTGCTTACGCTCTGGGGCGGCAAAGTAGCCTACCAGCACGAACCGGCCACCAGCCGCTGGTTGGCCATCGAGGGCCTGGCTTTGAAATGACAGAATTAGAATCGCGGGCTAGCGGCACAGACGCAAATAATCAAACTACGAGCGAGTCAGTCTTAAGCGCCTTCTGGCGCCGCAGCCAGCGTTATTGCATGATTGGCTTATTTAGTGCTATCGCCGCTGGTGTCTATCTAACGCCCTTGCAGAAATATTTCACCATGGGACGGTATCAACATTATGGTATCACCATCAGCCTTTTTGGTCTGGGCTATATATTACAAACTATCTGGTCATGGAAGACTTTCACTAAATGGGCCCGTGTCAGTTACCTCAGCACAGGAGTGTTTTTCGCCATTGTCGGCATGACTTTTTACGAAAATCCCTGGCTTGATGCCCGTATGCAAATGCAACGGTCTGATCAAGAAGCATGGAAAATTGGTTTCGTCGGCCTCTATGTTTTGTCTACCATCGCCATTGTTTCAGTGTGGATGAAATGGATAAGAGAAGAAACAGCAGCGAAAAAATTGCCCAAAGAAAAAGAAGTAGAGGTATAGCATGGCCAAGCTAATACTGCTGGTGGGCATACCTGGATCAGGCAAGACTACACTGTCACAGCGAATCATCGCCAAAGGTTTTTATTGCCTGAACGCCGACAGCATCAGGCAAGAGCTTTACGGCGACGCCATCACGCAAGGCGAGCCTGAAAAAGTTTTTGAAATATTCTTTGAGCGCATGGAAGCAGCCATGGGGGAAAAGAAAAGCATTATTGTAGACAACACAAATTTAAAATTTTTGCATCGCAAACAGATTCTCGATCGCGCCGCCAAATTTGGCTACGATGACGTTCAACTCTGGCTATTAGATATTCCGCTGGCTACCTGCCTTGAGCGCAATCGCAATCGCGAAAGAGTGGTGCCCGAAGAGGCGGTCACTCACATGTACAACGAACTATATAAAAACGGGCGTCCCAAGCGCACTGAAGGCAAGGTCGTAGTCATACGACCTTCACCTGACGGCACCGACTATCTCTTTTTTCCGCAGTCATAAAAGCAGTCATAAAAGTTTTGCACTAAAATCTAAAAAGGTAAATCAATGAGCTCCAACACACCAGTCAAATCACTAGAAACAGTGCCACCGCTTCGCTCTCCCAGACTGATTCTAAGACCACTGCTGGAAGCCGATTTTGATCATGTGCATGCTTATTCATCAGATACTGAAGTGGTGAAATTTATGCAGTGGGGGCCGAACACTGTAGAGCAAACCCGCAATTTTATGAACGCCTGTTTTGCCAATCAAAAAACAGATCCGCGGGTGACATACGATTTTGCCGTGGTGCTCGCCGACACAGCCGAATTCGTCGGTTCAATTACTCTGCGTTTGCTCAAGGAAGGTTCTCCACTAGGTGAAATTGGTTATTGTTATAGCCGCGCTTCGTGGGGCCAGGGCTATGCTTCTGAAGCAGCCGAAGCAGTGATGCGCTTTGCTTTTGACCAGTTGGGAATGCAAAAAGTGAGCGCCACTTGCGACCCCCTTAACTTTGGCTCGGCAAAAGTTTTGCAAAAAGCAGGCATGAAATTAGAAGGATTTTTGCGCAAGCATATAAATATGAAAGGTCAGTGGCGAGACACTTTGCTTTTTGGTTGCGCCAGAGAAGACCTCGAGCGCAACCTTGCAGAGCTAAATTTGAGTCAGCGTCGTCTTTCACCTGGAGAACCGGCTGCTAAACCGCTGCGTGAGTTTGAAGAAGTGACTGTCACTCATTTGACTGATCTCTTCGCCGGTGGTGCACTGGATAAAATTTCCATGAAAGCCGGAGCCCTAATTTCGGCACATACGCACATTCTCGACGAGAGTGCTTATATTATTTCTGGCACTCTGCAAAGCGGCGAAGATGACAAGCAAAAAATCTATGAAGCAGGCAGCATCGTCTTTACCCCTGGAGCGGTAAGGCAGGGCCCGCATCTGGCGCTCACCGACGTAGAACTTTTAATTATGCGCCAGGGCCCCATCGGTGTTTTTGAAGGATGATCAGAAATCTAAAGGTAGCCATCAAAAATGCCCCGGTAAAAATGTGAAGGATCCTTCAGTTTTTCAAATCGCTTGTTTCTCCATGGAGCCCTAATGAAAAAGAATCTCTTATTTGCGTTGTTAGCAAGTTTAGTGATCTCAGCCAGCCCCGGTTTATGTGATGCTCCCGCCACGTCAGAAACCTCTGTACTCGTGCGCAGCACCAGAGTAACGATGCAAAAGCCTGCTGGTTTTGAAGAATCCAAAGATTTTTCTGGTTTTAGTCAGGCAGATACTCATAGCAGTGTACTCGTGACTGAATTGCCGGCACCATTTGCTCTTGCCACTGCCGGATTTACCACAGAAGGTCTCGCCAGCCGAGGCATGAAACTGCTCTCTAGAGCCGATGTCCAGGTGGGTGACTATCCTGGATTACTCTTAGAAGTAGAGCAGAGTGGTTACGGTATTGTTTTTAGAAAATGGCTGACTGCCTTTGGTGACAAAGACATAACAGTGGTAGTGACCGCTTCTTTTCCACTCGACAAAGCGGACACACTGTCATCAGCCTTAAAGAGTGCTGTACTGACAGCCCGATACGACAAACAATTGAAGATAGCGAACCCAATAGACAACCTACCCTTCACCGTATCTGGGACCACCAATCTAAAAATCGCCGGCGTCATTCAAAACACATTGATGATGAACGCTTCAGGCGAAATGCCTAAGCCCGGCAAGCTGCCGACAAAGAAAAGTGTTTTCGTGGTTGGCAGGGCGCTGGGTAACATGGCTGTGGGTGACCGAGCGGTGTTCACCAAGGCCAGATTGCAAAAGACTGATAGCATCAAAGATGTAGAAATTGTCAGCGAAAATGATGTGGAAAAAGCTGGTTTACCGGCTCGCGAGATTGTCGCCACCGCCACAGAAAAAGACGGAGGTAGGGTCGTGGTCTTTCTCACTCTGGTCTTTCCAGCAGACACTTATTACATTATGCAGGGCATTGCCGACATCGCCGATAGAGAAACAATGGTGCCCGAATTTCGCGAGGTGGCCAATTCGTTTAAGTTCAAAGCGCAATGAGGCGCCTGAGCAAACGAACAATTTTCTTCTCAATTGCTACGCTTCTTACAGCCATTACCATTGCTTGTTCTGGAGCAGGTGCTAGCGCCTCTGCCGAGAACAAAGAAAAAAACAAATCTGGTAAAAATGCGCTGATTGAGACGCGCACCCTGGTCTTTCCAAAAAAATCAATCGGTGCACTCAACCTGGTGCACAAGCGCGCCCAGGATATTCGCGGCGTCTGGGCCTCAAACGCTCTAGCAAAGCCCCTGGGAAATGCCGCAGGCTTGATTAAAGTTAGCGTTCCGCCAGGCTCAGCCATCGAACTTGAGCCTAACCGACGGGTGTTCGATAATCCTGCCCTACTAAAAGAAATTCCACACAGCGGTGTCGACATTTTAAGACTGACTTTTTACGGTATGGAAGAGGGCGAAGAAAAGATTTGCGATCGCGCTCTGGTTTATGTCAGCGGCATGCCTAACCTCAAAGCCCTGACCCTTGACCGCTCAGACGTTACTGATGACGGTCTGGCAAAACTCAAAAACCTGCCGCGTCTGGCTGCCATCAACTGCTTTTTCACAGCAATAAACGGATCATGCTTTAAAAAACTGGCCTCCTTACCTGCATTAACTACACTTGGTCTGCGCAATTGCAAAATCGATCAGAAAAATTTGATTGATTTGAGTAAAATAGCCAAACTAAAAAATCTCAGCCTCGACAATACTCGCCTTGACCAATCGGGCGCAAAAGGCCTGGGGCTGTGCACCGATCTAGTGAGCTTGAGCGTCCACGGCAATCGGCATTTTGACGACCAATGCATTAAGTACCTGAACTCTTTAAAAAAGCTGGAATTTTTAGATCTGCGAGATACAGCAGTCACCGTCAAAGGAATTAGCGCATTGCACGGTATCAAATTGAAGTTTATGACAATTCCATCTAGCTGGGCCGATAAGAAAAACGAATTACAAGCCATGTTTCCAGGCACCACCATTACTTCGCGCAGCACCGGCAAAATCGGGGCAGACGAAAAAGTTATCTTCGCACCACTAAGATAGCGCTGAGGCTGATTTGTTTTCTAATCTGAG
The DNA here is from genome assembly GCA_949127735.1 of Candidatus Obscuribacterales bacterium. Classification (GTDB taxonomy): domain Bacteria; phylum Cyanobacteriota; class Vampirovibrionia; order Obscuribacterales; family Obscuribacteraceae. The sequence goes on from CASBPX010000059.1 coordinate 6,534, forward strand.
TCTAGCCCAGAGAGGTTGGATACTTGTATTAATACCAGTTGCAATTGAAGTGCTGAAGTGAATTTAAATCGTCCTTGAAAGAACTCGAACAGCAGTTTTCGCCATTTGTTTGACATTTCGTCAATCAATAATTGTGGCAGCCCTGAATTTGACGGTACTCGAAGGCTAGAGGCGCAGATTCTACAAATTAAGATTAGGAGGACAGCTATGAGTTTTGCATCAATGAAAAATCACTGTTTCGACATTTCAATCGACGGGGAAACCCAATGCACGGCGAGCAAATTTCGCGAAGAGCTTTATGAGGATTTAACGCAAGCCAAACTCAAAGACGCGCTTCGAACGGAAGGCAGCGAAAAAGTAACTTTCAGTTTTAACAGAGAGCTAAGTGCTGCAGGGAAAGATTATGCCGATGCAGTATCCCGTTTACGAACTACTGACGTTCATTCAAGGCGATGGGGTGATTATATTGACCGATTATTCAACGAAGGTTCTTCAGATAAGTTGGCTGAAGCTTGTGATGACGCTATTAAAGAGCGTGAAGCTATTGATGAAAAGCAATTGGTCCGTGATCTAGAAACAATTAAAACTTCTCGCAATCAGCTTTTGAAAGAAAATAGGGCTCTAAGTGATGATGCGCTTCCCGACTTCAACCTGTATCCGGTGAAAGATTTTTACAACGCTACTAGCCTCAAATTTCGGGCTTTTTATCACTTTAAGCAGCTCGGAGTAAACGATCATGCCTCAAAATATGCCGAACAATTGTTGCCGGGTATAGAGCAAATGCACTTTGAGAATAAGGCAGCAATTCAATCTTATCTTTACGAGCGTTCGCTTACCATTAATCCAGCTATGCAAAAGCGGTTCGGGGAAATCTTTGACAAACTGGACAGTGACGGCGATGGGAGCGTTAAAGAAACGGAACTCAAGTCATTTTTACGGCAGTCGTCAAACGCTGCAGATACCCATATGATGAAGACCCTACAGCATCATTACGATGAATTGCCGCCGCTTCATGATCACAACTTCTTAAAAAAAGACGAAGGGATTTCCAGGCAAGATATGGCAAATCTGGGCGGCTCATCGCAAGATCAGCCTGCCAAAGTTCTCAACACTTTGAAGAGGGTGTTTTCATGGAACGATCCACATAGCGATTCATCGTCAGCAGCATACTTTAGAGTCTTTTCACCAGGTAGTTAAGCGCTGTTCTTGGTATGACACTAACTTCTCAAGTTGATCGCGCATCCCTTCAACTTGAGTTTTATTGCGGACATGTGGTTTTCTTGCGTTAGTGTTTCTGCTTGCTCTTGCGAGCTGCCTTCGCAGCAGCAATCGATTTGCCTCCTATGGATTTTTGAACATCCGCGTGCTCAAATGCCGAGGCCATACGATCAATCTCTTTTGCAGTCAGATCAAGTCTTGCAGCTACGCTTCGCCATGTGCTCACCGCTGTTCCTACCTCAAAAGCAATTTGACGTGCATCGGCATCGCTGATCTCAAAATAACTGGCCACCTCTAGTGCGAGCTCTAGTGAGGCGGTGGCGTCATCGAGATCAATAGCAGTGCTGAGCACGCGCGGTTTTATGTCAATCGGTACCGGATTCTGATTTTGCTGCAATTTTGGCCGAAATTAATACTCGCCCGACCAAGCAAAACCGTTCTAAGAATAGTTACAAGGCACCACTCGTACCACCACTTCAATTGGTATAACTAACTCATGCAAGCGCGCAAGAGAATGCTTCAATATCCATATTCCAGAGAAGAGCTCCTTTCTTTAAGCAAAGAACTGCTCGGCCGGCTGTTAGCAATTGGAGCCCGGGAGAGTTAATAGGCAACCGTCTAATTTGGCGATCTTTCTAGAGTCTCTTTCACCTGCGTTGGCTTACGAGGCGATTCTATATACCAACTCAATAATGCCGAAACGAGCAGCACTTGGTGAATGACAACGCGCTGTAAAAGCGTATCCCAATGACCACTATTGGCGAGAAACTCACCAAGCAAACTTATACCACTAACAGCAGCAAGCGCCTGATACATATTGACCTTCAGCCCCACACTAGTGAACTTTTTCACCAGTCTCGGTGGTGGTTCATCGCCCAAATAAAGCGGCCGAATGTACGTATTATAGTTACCCATTGCGGTCTGGCAGACGACTGTCGACACCATAAAATATTCGACCAGATCCATAATTTTCAGATAAGGTGAGCCTTTTGCCAAGCCAAGCAAAACGTTATATAGGTCAACAAAAAATACGACGTTCAGAGCTATTAGAACTACACCCAAACCAAAAACGTACGGCAGAAGAAGCAGCGGGAAATGGGCGATGATACCATCGACGTTCAGCCAAAATCGACCAGGCGTGTTAGCCGTCGCAGCAGATAACTGTGAATCTTCATCAGAAGTAGGAGGGATCTGCATTTTAACTATCGACCGAAGGGAAGTAGGGAACGTGCTCCTGGAGAAAAGGTCGCGGGACGCCGATCACGCTAATACCCAGAACTTTATCATCTATGCATCTTGTGAACGGCAGATGAACGTTGAATACCCGAGATAAAAAATAGATGCAGGTGATATTCGTACTTGTAGTTAACTAGATTGCTCCAAAAGGTAACCGCTTTTTGAAATTGTCTGAATTACGGTATCGCTGGTAATGGCACCAATTTTAGCACGCAAATTTCTCATAGAGCTTCGCAACGCTTCTTTCTGAGCGATATCGCCGCGGCCGGTTAGAAAAATTATGTTGGCCAAACCTACAGATTTTCTGTACAGCTTGCAGACATCTAAACCTGAAATTCCAGGTAAAGTCCAGTCCTAAAAGCAATAGCTCAAACTGGAAATTATCGAAGAGTTGTAAGGCATCTTCGCCTTTTTGATCAAAAACTAATTGAAGTACGCGCTGGAGCTACCTTGCGCAGCCAGTCCAGGTCCCATCCTTCTAAAGGCGATTTTCGATGGCTGAGAAAGAAATTTAACTGCCGTTGAATATGGTGCTGCGCACGCCTGGCTACTTCCAGCCGCAACGCGTGATCGTTCATCTGCTCAGGTGAACAGTCGATATAAACAGGTTTTCCTACCACGATCAGCATTTTAATCGGCAATGGAATAGAACTAGTTGTGATCGGCAGCCACGGGAAACTCGGTGTTAGTGGGAAGTAAGGAATATGAAGCAATCGAGCTAACGATTTGACTTTAGCAAAGATGGGAAAAATTTCGTCAGCACCAATTACTGTAATTGGAACAATCGGCGCCGAAGTAGCAATGGCTGCCTTGGCAAAACCAGGATCAAAATCAATCAACCTGTAGCGCTGAGAGATAGGTTTTCCTGTCCCGCGCGGACCTTCCGGGTAGAAAAATACGAGTTCACCGTTCTCCAGCAATTCTTGAGCGGTTTCAAACCTTGCCGGCACGGCGCCCATTCCCTTGATCATGTCACCAACTACCGGCGTTTTGAAAAGAGAATCAAGGGCCAGGCAACGCACTCTGCGCGGGTGAGGATGCAGATTATAGTTGGCACAGTTGGTCATCAAAGCGTCGACTGGTAGACCACCCGAGTGATTACCAACCAGCACTGCACGGCCATCAGCGGGAATGTTTTCGATACCGATTGTCTGCACATGATAGTAGTCTTGATAGAAAAAGCGAAAGAAAGTTTCCCAGTGCGAAAAACAGTCCAGATCAAAGCCGTATGGATCTTCCACGTCTCTATACTGATCCGCAAATTCAGGCCGGAGCTCGCCGGGGGTGGATAGCCAAAACTTGTTCATAGCGCCCTCATCACTTCTTAGATCGTACCCCATTTAGGTGGTAGCTTTACTGCGAACAATGGCATTGGTGACTGCCAAAATCTTTGGTCGTGGCCATAGCCACCTGCTAAGACTCAGAATCTCCACAAAGGAGCCATATCATTCACAGTGGACCCTGACATTTTGCCTGCTACCGGATAAAGCCACCAAATGTGGTGCACATGTCAACTGCACCCAAGATCAAATGTTGCCTCTAGCGTCCACTATCGCCTGAAGCCATTACCTTTTGTAACCCTTGCCCCGACTTTCATGGAACTGGGCCTTGCTAAGACAAGTCTGGATGCCTGTGCGATTTTTCAAGATCAGTGGTACTTTTGACGTATCAATTTTGGAAGCGGTGGATGGTGTCAAGAGTACCCAATGAAGATTTCATCAGAACATTTTGCGCATGAAGTGACAAAGGCTGAGCTAAACCAGAAGCCTCCCATCATGTCAGGGAATTCCTTATCCGGCCTGTGGCAAAAACGATCAACGATAATCGCAGTTTTTTCAATAATTGCAATTATTATCCATCTATCGCTACGTTTCGGATTTCAGGCTAAATCGGACGATTATCAAATTCCCTTGCTTGCCACGCTTGTTCTTGGCGGGCTACCGCTTCTCTACAATCTCCTCAAGAAGCTCCTGCAGCGAGATTTCGGCTCGGATTTATTGGGCGGAATTTCCATTATCACCTCGGTCGTGCTTGGCGAATACCTGGCCGGTTCAATCATCGTTCTTATGCTCGCCGGCGGCGAAGCGTTGGAAAGCTACGCGCTGCGCAGCGCCTCCTCAGCTCTGGCCGCACTAGCCAAGCGCATGCCTTCCATCGCCCACCGCAAACAAGAGTCTGAAATCACAGATGTCGCTCTGACAGACGTGGCCGTGGGCGACACGCTCGTGGTCTACCCACACGACATCTGCCCGGCAGACGGTGTCGTCATCGATGGCCACGGAGTGATGGATGAATCCTACCTGACCGGAGAGCCGTTTCAAATTACCAAAACTTCCGGCTCGACTGTGATCTCGGGCGCAATAAACGGGGAATCAGCTCTCATTATTCGCACTACCAAATGCGTCGCCGACTCCCGTTATGCAAAGATCATGGAAGTTATGCGCGAGTCTGAGGACAAGCGACCACAATTGCGACGTCTCGGCGATAGATTGGGCGCCATTTACACTCCTTTGGCGCTGGCGGTTGCGTTAGTCGCCTGGGCAGTTAGCGGAGATCCGATTCGCTTTCTGGCAGTTCTGGTTATCGCCACGCCTTGCCCGTTACTGATTGCAATACCAATTGCGATCATTGGCTCCATTTCCCTTTGCGCCCGCCGAGCAATCATCGTTAAGAGTCCCGTTGTGCTCGAACAAATTGCCGAGTGTCGAACCGCGATTTTCGACAAGACAGGCACGTTGACTTATGGCGAGCCAAAACTTACCGAACAACTAGTTGTTGCAGGTTTCGAAAAAAGAGAAGTTCTAGCCCTGGTGAGCAGTTTGGAGGGTTATTCGAAACATCCTCTGGCGCGCGCGATTGTTGCGGCGGCGACGACGGAAGGGATAGTGGTGCCCGAATGCACGGAGGTGAGCGAGCCACCAGGAAAGGGTCTTCGCGGTACTGTGGCCGGCAGGCAGGTACAAATTACCAGCCGCAAGCAGCTTGCAACACAAGAGGTTGCAGGTGGGGAACAACTTCCTCCAGTCGCTGGTGGCCTCGAGTGCCTTGTCGTGATAGACGACAAGTATGCTGCAGCTTTTCGCTTTCGTGATGCACCACGTGCCGAGAGCAGCTCCTTTGTTAGTCACCTCGGTCCCAAGCATGACTTCTCACGGGTGATGATCGTGTCTGGAGATCGTGAGTCTGAGGTTCGCTATCTCGCCGATTTGGTGGGAATAACTGAAATCTTCGCACAGCAAAGTCCAGAAGAAAAGCTAGCCATAGTCCGCAAGGAAACGCTTGCGGCTAAGACGCTCTACGTGGGAGACGGCATTAACGACGCACCATCTATGATGGCTGCTACTGTCGGAATGGCCATCGGGCAAAACAGCGATGTGACTGCGGAAGCCGCAGGCGTAGTGATTATGGATAACTCTCTTGCGAAAGTTGACGAGTTCATGCACATCAGCCGTCGAATGCGACTGATTGCCATCCAGAGCGCAGTAGGAGGCATGGCATTAAGTGTCATCGGCATGTTCTTTGCCGCTTCTGGACATTTGAGTCCTGTTAGTGGCGCCATCATCCAGGAGGTAATAGACATTCTTTCGGTACTGAATGCCTTGCGAGCTGCTTTTCCTCCCCGAGTGATTCATGATCTGTGACCCAAGTTGTGAACAGAAGGTCTGGCCTTCAACTCTGCGTCAATTGATCACTCTTCCACCAACATCTAAGTCGGCATGAGGTTTTTCAGCTAGCTTCTTAATGTGAGCGAGGCGTTGTTCCATTTTCCTTTTAGCCAGTACTTTGACAATAGCCGCCGGTGCAAAACCACGCAATTCCATGTGTGTGGTTAGCCCCAATTTTGTAGACTGTTTATCTTCACTGGACGAAAAAATCCAGCTGCCTTCCATGACCTTGAACTGGTTGGAATTGACCACACGATAATCGATGCGCTGATTGGGGATTTCTTTCTCTTCAATGACACAGGTAGTGGTTCTGACAAAAGGAACAATTGTCCATTTTTGCTCAAATATCTGTAAATTCTGTTCTTCCTTTTGCAATTTCGAGTACACCAGATTTGGTGCCTTCTCGCGCTCCGTGTGCACCATTTTCCAAACCACTTCCACAGGCGCATCGATTTCAATATGGGTGGAAATCAAGTCACCTCTATGCCTGTAGTGAGCTGTGCTGGTTTGCTTGAGAGTTTTACCGGCAAAAGCAGGGCAGCTCACTAATGCGGAAAGAGCGGAAATTGCCAGCACGCTCGTGAAATACATAGTGAGCTTGAGCTTGCGCATGCACTAACCCTTCATCACGCCGGTTTTGATCAGGTGCTTCGCACCTTCGTTATAACTTAGAGATGAGAGTGTGCCTTTATTTTCAGCCAGAAACTGTTTGACTTTCATAGGCTCGCTGCGACTGTATTCGCGCAAGGCCCAGCCTATGGCTTTGCGAATAAAAAATTCTTTTTCAGAAGCAAGCTTGCGGCAATAACTAAAAAGATGTTTGGACGATGTATTTTTCTTGTGCCCTAAATGGCTCAGCAAGCCAGTTCGCCGAATCCAGAAATCGCTGTCATAAATATATCCGTCGATAATGGGCCTGACTTCTGACTCATTAGCAAGCAGAACAGGGCCTGTTAAATGGCTGGCGATAGAATCGGTATAATCCCACCAGCTGCCCTCTCTAACCATGCGTTCATAAAGGGGCAGCGACTCGATGACAATAAATTCTGGAAAAAGTTCGGCATAATTAATAGCGAGATATTTTTGTTCGCGATTTGGATGTTGCCAGAGACTGAGAATATTGGTCACATACTCGTCATGACTCTCAGGGGCAAAGTTGTCTCTCAGTTCACGAATGATCGGCAGTCTGTCGGGCTTTTGCACGCCGTAAAAAGGCATGCTTGTTTTCATATAAGCGGCCATCTCAATGGCTTTTTCGGCATTGGCCAGAGCGGAAAGTGCATTATGAGTATGCTCTAGAATTTTCTTGTTGATGGTTTCGCTTTTAGTCACACTAGCCTCTGGTCAAGCTGGCAATTATTTCTGCACGATCGGCATATTGAGCGGTTAAACAATCGCGCTTGCCGCTTTCGAAATCGGCAAAGTCAAAACCGGGAGCAACAGTGGTGCCCATGAGAGCATACTCACCGCCATCTACTAAACGAGAGCCGAACCAAACACCTGCTGGTATTGTAACTTGTAATTCTTCTCCAGCTGCCAAATTCTGCCCCAGCTTTGTAATTGTGCTCTTTCCGTCAGCATACAGTTGCAATATCTCTACAGTCTGGCCCAAGTAGAAATGAAATATTTCGTCTGACTTTAGCCTGTGAATTTCAGAAAAAGTATCTGGAATAAGCAGGTAATAGATGGCAGTGGAAAGCGCACGAGCAGGGTTACCTGCAGTTTCTTTTGACCGATAAGTTTCGCGATAATAACCACCCTCAGGGTGAGGTTCGAGTTTAAGGGAAGCAATTAGAGCGGTCAGTTCAGCTTTCATAAAAACCACGCTTATTGAGATGAATACAAAGCTTAGCAAGAAACGCAGCAGATAACGCCTCTTAACAACTATATGCATGAATAGATGCGGGACCAAGAAAATCAGTCAGAAACTCTCTGGAAACTTCGTGTTTCCAGAGAGTTCTGCTAACTGACTAAGCAGCCTGATGACTTGAGATTGATTGATCAGATCAGGAGCTATTTCGCTTGGTCTATTTGCCGGTTTGCGATACTGTTGCTTGTATCGGTAGGTCAAATTCTGCTCCGGGGCTTAGGTAGTCAGTTGCCATGCCGCGGATGGTGGCGATTGAGCCTGGGGAGACTTTGGAATAGTTACTTTCGAAATTTTGTCCACGACTACAGACGCGAACAGTACCTTTTCCTGCTGCTGCAAGCACTTTCGCCCTGTTGCCTCTGATCAATAGGCAAACGTCTTCGTTTAAGAGAATCACCATCTTAGCTGTCGGGACAAGATCTAAGGCAGCAGCTGCTCTTTGGTCTCTTGGGCTGCGGTCGCCGTGAGTATCAATCACAACACCGTAAACAATGTTGAGCCCATCAATGATGTTAAGTTCTCCGGCCACCAAGCTACCGCTATTCAAGCCACCGGCAATCATGCGAGGAGCCATAATCATTGCTCCCGCACTACTGCCACCGATCAATCCGGTAAAGGTTTTGAGCTGAGCTAACAGCTTCGGCTGCTTCTGAAGTTCAAGCTTGAGCCATGATTGTTTGCCTCCAGGAATCCAGATGGCATTGCAGCCAGCTTGAATTCCTGCTGGATTCTCCGAATAGATGGTCTGGCAAGTTACTGAATCTTGCCCTATTTCGGTAAAGGCTGATTCTAGCTCTCTTCCAACTTCATGCGGTTTTTCAGCAGCAAGTGGCAAGATGGCAATGTTCAGCTGCACCAAGCCCTTTTCGTTTTTGGCTGCATCGGCGTTTTTGCCAACTACCGCTCGTGCCTGTTCAAGAAAGATTCCGAGCGAGTCAGTATCGTTGCCGCCTACAAGAAAATAACTCGCCATCGGTGCATCAGACTGAAACTGTTGTTGAGCGGTGGCAATTCCGCTACTAGACAGCGCAGTGATAAGGAAAATTGAAAGTGTCGCTGTCAGGTCAATGACTTTGATTCTATTGCGCATAATATTCCTGCTCTGCTTAAAGTTGTGCAAACGACTGAAACTACGAAAGTGTCACTATCTTATTACTAAAGGTCTAATCAAGGTTCCATTTTTCCGCAACGCAGCTCTGTTGGTGCCATGCCATCCTAGTTCATCCCTCATCGCTTCTTCGAAGTCGAAGTGAAGTTGATTGATGCGAGTGCCTACTTCGCCGCTGGCATAGGGTGTCTTGGGCATACCTAATTCGCGGTCCATGCCGGCGCAATATTTGGCATACTCTTCAGGAGAGATAAACAAGTGTGGATCATAGTTTTCAATGCTCATGTCTTTCTACTTTCTATGTTTTTTTCGCTGCATCAAAATCTCAGATATTTTTTCTAGCTCTCTGTTAAATTACAGCTTGGTCTGTCTTTCGTAAACGTGTTTTCCGGCGTTAGTGCCAGAACAAAGTGCTAGCCGTGCTCGCTAATCGAGCGCGGCTAGCCCGAGAAAATCTACATCACGCTGGCAAAGAACTCACTCTCGATCCAGTCGCGCCGAGTCTGCCAAAACTCCTCCGTGAAGAATGGCTCTTCGAGAGCCTGCAAGCGCAGAAGCGCTTGGTAGGCAGCCTTTTGTACGCCAAACTGACTTAAGAGGCGACTTGCCATGCTATTCAACTGGGCGGCATCTTCCGCCTGTTGCTCAGGAGTTGGCTCGTTTTGCAAATGCTTGGGTAGCTCGATTTTGACGCTTGCGAAAAAATCGCGGGTCTTCTGAGCAAAGTCACGTTCGTCGCTTGGATGGTTGACGCACTGAAATATCGTCCACACGATTTTTTCAGATGGCTTGTGGCTTCGGGTTGTGGTTCCCCGGGCGCGGCTGGCGTACTGAATGAGCACCGCGATTATGTTCGACATCCAGTTGGCGTGGCAGGCGTCATGCCAGCGAGCCATGGCGATGTCATTCAGCAACGTTTCCAATTCCTTGCGATTAGCTCGGAACATACTGGTCTCCTAGAGGTTAGTGGGTTGAACCAAATAGATGAATTGTCGACTTGATTATTGACCTTCCCACCAATGCGGAAGACCAGGCTGTGTTTTTCAGTTGCTATCTAGAATCAGAAGCAACTAATGCCTTGATCGAGCTTCGTCAGGCCTAGCGGCGGTTGCGAATGCGGTCTAATTCACGCTGATGTCGCTCGTTCTCACGCTGGAGGTTGTTTTGTTGTTCTTGCCACTCTCTTTGTTGCTGTTCTTGTCGTGAGTAGGCATCGTTGTCAAAACCATTGTTGTAGGGCCGGGGTGAGTAGTAATTGGGTTGTTGCGGGCTGTAGTAACGCGGAGCTGGGTAGACCGGTGCCACCGGATGGTGATGGTCGCAGTATGGTGTCACGTAGCGGGGTTGATATAGTGGCTGCTGGTATTGGCTTGGGTAGCGATAAGGATTGTACCCATAGTTTTGATACGGGTAGTAACCGCCGCCTGTGCCGATGTTGACGCCAATTCGGCCGCCGCCGAAGGTGATGCCTACGCCTGTGCCAAGGCGAATCTGAGTACCTGCCCCATAGACTGAAACAGGTTGTGCTGAGGCTGACCCGCCCATAAAGCAGGCGATGGCTAAGATGCCGGCAATGAAGCCGTTTTGAACCAATCGAGTGTTCATAAATGTCTCTTGTTATTGTTTTTGTTTTTGTTTTATTTCGAGAGCGTACGTTCGCTTCGACGAATACTGTGAGCACTAACTTACGTCTGCTAGAACTAACTAGTTCCTACGATCAGCAATTTCAAAGTGTTTTTCCAAGTGCTCTGAAGTAAAAAACACTATGTAGTTTCCGTTGGCTACATTGACGCCGCCATCTGCTAGATCCAAGATCTCACAGTGTTGGCCTTCATGAAAATTGATGGGACAATCGTCTTTGACCTCGAGAAAATCCGCTTTGACGATAGCATACCGCACCACTTCGTTTGTCGAGAAGACGTTAGTGACAGTTGTCTTCGACTGTTTCAAGCCGATAGTTGCATTGACCATTTGTTCTAGGGCCTGGCATGTAGTCATCACACTGGCAGCTAGGTCGCACAAGGTTTCGAGTTTCTTAGTCAGGCTACCAGCATACTTAGGTTCGGACTTTACCTGGACTAAGTCAATCATCATTTGACTCTGCAAGTTTGTGATGTCACTAGACAAGTTGTCTATCAGCACTTGCAGGGCAGGATCATGCAATATTCTTACCACCTCCCTTATGCGCAAGAGCGAGTGCAACGCATTCACACAGCTCGTTGCCGTCAAGTGCAGGGTGTTCAATGTCGATCGAATACTATACTTTCCTGCAGAATTTGGGAAATCGATTTCCCTCTTGATTCGTTCCAGCGTCAAAATCCGTTGGAGATCAAAGATGTGAGGTACAGTCATTTTTGTTCCTTGATAGAAAGAGATTTTAACGTGATCGACTGTATCTAGTTCAGTTCCAACAGCAAAACTGAGTGCACCGTATAACATCACGTGCAACCAGTTACTCATAGGCAGGTACTGTCTTTGCTTGCCAATGCAGCTACGCTAAAGTGATTTACTTTAGTGTAAGTTGCTTTGGTTTGAAATGCGGATTGGTTTGGGTTGACTCAGAGTATTTGTTGAAGTTGAAATAGATACTTAAAAGTACGCAGATCGAATACCCTGAAACAATAGGCATACGCCGTTATTTCAGGGTATTTTGTCAATTAATCTTGATTTCAATGACTTTACTAATAGAACGCTGCTAGCTCTATTTAGCTAGCGCGGTTCGCAAACGCTGGGAATGCGCTTGTTAGCTCTAGAGGCCAGTTCTGGTGATTCTGTTTTGGTAAACGCAAACTACTAGATCACCATATTCGGTGCCTAGTTTTTTGTCTGTTTTGGCAAGTTCTTGATCTCTACAATACTAGAGTGCAATTGTTGCAGTGCCATTGCAATTGCAATAGTGTCAAGATCGGTTACGACAATTTCTTTTAACGTAAACATTGTCTTGCTGCAACAGTTTTGCAACAATTGCAGCGTATTATTTTATGGGCACTGCTTTTGTTGTGATACTGTATTTAGTGCCAGATATTTTTGGTCTTTCGTGTAGAGCTTTATTGGTAGCGACTTTTACGGTGGCGGAGCTGCACTACCTTTGTGCGCCCTTAAAAGGTCCGTAGAGTAGATTAAGTCAGGAAAAGTAGTTGTTTTTGTGGCTGGTGCAGAACTAGTCTAGAAGATACTTATTTTCAATTTTCACTGCAAGAGTCATCAAAAAAAGCTAACTCACAGAACCTATCCCGTGCACGAGTAGATTTTCTTCAACCAATCGGTTGAGCTACGAAGCACAATTACCAAGGAGTCTCCCTATGGCTAGTTTCACGACTCGATTTATGGTTGTTCGATCGAATGCACGCGATTTGATGCGTGATATCGACCTCATGCAAACTTTCTGGGCTGGCCAGCAGAACTTGACGGCCGGTGCCGAACAGGTTTCTGATGTTGCCGCCGTGACTTGTCTCATTTCTGCTATGGAGCAGTCACGTCATGCCATGGTTTTGCCAGTTTTGGCAGCTCAACCGTGGCTTCAGTGCAGTGACGTGGAAGAGCGCGATGCCTTGGAACGGTTTTTGAATTATCTTCAGAGCCGTTGTGGGCACGACCAGGCAAGCGAGGAGCGGCTGTGCAATACGGTTCTCGCCTCGGCAGAAGCTGCGCTCAATCAGGCTGTTGCTTTGGTCAAGGAGGCTTTGCAGAGCCGTTTCTTTGATGGTGTTGAGTTGCTTTATTTGCAGCGAAGCGTCTAGCACTACTCAACCACGATTTGAGGGCGACAACTTCGTCGTCCTCTCCAATTACACCCTTTACTAAGGTATAAGATGAGTCAATTGAAACTCACAACTTTTGGGGGCACACACACAGGCGGTCGAGCCAACAACGAAGATGCATACGCCATTCACCGCAATAACACTCTGCAGGTTGTGGCTGATGGGATGGGTGGCCATGTCGGTGGAGAAATGGCTAGTGCAGCGGCCTGCCAGAGTTTTGCCGAAAGTGCAAAGGTCGCACCAGCAAACTTTGATTCCACAGACGCTGCAAAAACCTGGCTCTTTCAGTGTTTGCAAGACGCTCAGTTGGCAGTGGCTAACTTAAATGGGCAAGGAGACGGATTGCAGAGAATGGGCACTACCGCTACGTTGTCTTTGATGCTATTCGGCAAACTACTCGTTGCTTGGGTCGGCGATAGTCGGGTTTACCGACTGCGCGGTCAGTGTCTTGAGCTGATCAATGATGATCACGTGGTCAAGTATGAGCAGTGGTTAGCTGGCCAGTTGACCGATGCTCAGTGGGCAGCCCATCGTCGCGGTTATACCTCGAATGTCATAACCCGGGCCTTGGATGGTGGCAAACAAGTCAATGCTGATTTTCGTGAGACCGACTTGATTGCTGGCGACGTAGTTCTGACTTGCTCGGATGGATTGAACAATACCTTGACTGACAATCAAATGACAAACATCCTTTCGAGTGGGCAGTCAGCCCAACAGATTGCCGAAGAATTGGTCAAGTATGCGGTCTCTTGCGGCGCCAAAGACAATGTTACTGCTGTGGTTTCACTTGTCGAAAAGACTGCCTAGGCTGCTTGAATAGCCATTCCCTCTCACTAACGAGGCTGTTCAGCTTAATTGCAGTAGTTTGGTTATGAACAAGAGAGCGGAGAGTTCAAACTAAACTCTCCGCTCTCGCTTTTTCTCTCACAAGAATCTTGAGTAAGATTCACCAAATATGGTGAGTCTACTTGTTAAAAAAACTATTCGCATTACTACTTCATACAGTATAAAAGAGCTATTGCAAACAGAGATGGCCTCTTGAGATTGTAAGAGTTCCTAAAAGTGAATGTCGAGACTGCTGAAACCAGGAGTCCAGCATCATGAACTCAAAGACACCAGTGAAAGCGTCGCCAATTCAATATCTAACTTATCTGAACAAAGTGATTGTCCCAAGACCGTCGGCAGGACTAGCATCAGGCATAACATCCATTTTCATTCAACCAAAGTGGGGTGATCCCTTTTTAGTAGACAGTGGCCTGGGGAAAAATTGCTCTAGGCCACTTTCTCACCTTTAAGGGCAAATTGTACGGGTGTTCGATAATTTAACGCAGAATGTAGCCTCCTTCTGTTGTAGAACATTTCGATGTATTCGAAGATAGCGAACTCTGCCTCTTCTTTGGTTTTAAATATCGGAGTACGATAAATCATTTCGGACTTCAACATACCGAAGAAGCTCTCTGCAACTGCATTGTCCCAACAGTTGCCTTTGCGACTCATGCTTTGAATACAGTTCGTGCTTTTGAGAATTGCTCTGAACGCTTTGCTCGCATACTGGCTCCCTCTGTCAGAATGCACAAGCAGGGGCGCTTTGCCTGTCATCGTCTTTGCGTCGGTGTAAGCATCTAAAACCAAATCTGCACTGCAAGCACTTGAACTGTTCTCCTTCGCCGTGTGACCGGTTTTCCCGGCCTCAGACTACTACGAGAACTCCGTCAATATGTCGGACATCTGAGTCAACTTCTTTAGCATTCCGAACATACTTTCCCTCGTTCATATTGCGGACTTAATGCGTATTGGTTAGGTTGCCGGTCGCAGTCTTTAACCTTGCGTTCTGCAAGACGTAGCCGATAAAACGTTCTAGCTGCTCTCTCAACTGCGTATTCCGCTGAAGCTGATCGGTAATTCCGATTGATGCTGATCACTTGCTCCGGTGATCTTGAGCAGTTTCTAAGTGGCTTGACGCTGGCATGTTGTTTTATCCGACGAGTTTGAGTTGCTTACCTTTTGTTTTCCTCCGTGACTCTCCTTTTAAACTTATTTTGTGAGAGTTATGAATAACTCTGTCTAGTAGAGCATCGGCGATGGTTGGATCTACGATTGCATCGTGCCAGTTGTCGGTCGGCAGCTGGCTGGTAATAATTAAAGATCGTCTGTCGTAGCGGTCTTCAATGATTTCCAAAAGGTCTTTTCTCTCTGACGCAGTTAGTGGAGTGCGCCCGAAGTCATCGAGCACAAGGAGATCTTTTCGTGCGAACTCAGCCAACCGTCTATGGTAGGAGCCGTCAGCCCTGGCTATGCTCAAGTCTTCAAAGAGTTTAGAGCAGCGCAAGTATTGAGCAGTAAATCCTTCTCTACAAGCTTTCTGTGCCAACGCACAGGCAAGGTAACTTTTGCCGACACCGGTTGCACCATCGATCAAAACGTTTTGATGCGCACGCAACCAATCGCAATTTGCTAGCGAAAGCAAAGAGCTACGCTCGATGTTGCGATGACCTTTGAAGTCAAAATCTTCAATTGTCGCTCTTTCGAATAGTTGAGCCGAGCGCAATCTAGTTTGTAGTCGTTTGTCTGATTGCCACGTCAACTGACAGTCAACCATCAGCCCGAGCCGCTCTTCAAATGGCAAGGACTGTGAGTCTGGCATTTCCATTTGGAGCTCTAAGGCCTTGACCATTCCTCCTAGCTTGAGTTGCTTGAGGGTCTCAATTGTTTGTTGTAGAAGCATTCTGCTCCTCCTTTACGAAGAAATAGCTAGCGCCCCGAAGATTTATGTGTGGCAGCTTCAGTTGAATCGCTTCCGTCTCTGAAGGTAGCGGACGTTGATCAAGACCAGTTTTCAGAATTGATTTCACGCTGCTGTACGACCAGGCCCTGGTGGCAAAAGCACGTTTGCAGGCTGCGTTCAAACGGTCACCACCGAATTCCTTTCCTAGTTTCAAAATTCCGATGCATGCTCTGTAGCCTTGCTCAGGATGCGGCTTCGATTCCAGAATGGCTTCAATTAATTGCTTCGCGCCTTCGCCGTACATCTCAGCCCAGCCGATTAGTCGAGGTGGATTGGCGGTTTGGTACTCCCTGTGTGACTTAGGCATGTGTTCTGGAAGGGTGGAATGTTTAGCTTTGTGGAAGTCTCTTGAATGGCTTGCAATGCGGCGATGCTTGTGAATTATCTCGACAGTGCTAGCAGTTATTCGAAGCTCCACTTCCTGTTTCGCCAGTTGATATGGGCAGCTGTACCAGTGACCTTCAAATTCCACGTGGTAGTCGATGCCGACTCTAGCCTTTCGAAACTCAGCGAATTCGAAAGGTCTTGCTGGTAATGGGCTCAGAGCCGGTTGGTCGAGTTCAACAAACATGGATTTGCGAGAGCCTGGCATCTTCTTGAATGGGCGATTATTTGCATCTTCAAGAAGTTCCTTGATTGCGACTTTTATCTCGTGCAGTGAGAAGAAAGTACGAT
>CASBPX010000060.1 GCA_949127735.1 Candidatus Obscuribacterales bacterium
ACTTCGGAGGGCCCACCTCCATCTCCTGCGCAGCATGGCGCTATGTTGGATTCAACTTCTACATCAAATCCTCCTTCGCGCCTTCAGGGCGCACGGTTGTAAAATTTCTTAGGCTTTTTAAAAGAGATACCTTGCAATAAACGCCCCAAAAATCGCCTTGCTTGGTCATACTAATTATCCACCAGTCAAAATGGAATCAAAATTATGCCAGCCCCGGCCCACCGCAAAGATCTTACCGTCTTCCCAGAAGAGGGTGTAATAGTTACTTGCAAAGCCATTCTTAGCGACCTCGACGGCACACTGGTCGACTCTACAATCTGTGTCGACTACGCTGTTGAAACCTGGGCAGCCGAACACAATTTAGATTTGAAAGAACTGGTTCAAAAAGCACACGGCCGTCGCAGTTTAGATATCGTTGAAATGTTCACTCCACATTTAGACGCCGAAGCAGAAGTTGCTCATCTCGAGCAATTAGAAACGAGCTGTGTCAAAGGTCTGGTAGCAATCGACGGCGCAGCAGAACTGGTATCACGCCTTTCACCACATCATTTCGCTGTAGTCACATCAGGCAGCAATAAACTGGCAACCCACAGATTGAGCCACACCAAGCTACCAATTCCAAAAGTATTTATCACCGCCGATGATGTCACCTCCGGCAAGCCAAATCCTGAACCATATTTGTTGGCCGCTGAAAGATTAGGCCTCGAACCCAATCAATGCGTGGTTTTCGAAGACTCACCCAACGGCATTAAAGCCGCTAAAACTGCTGGTATGAAAGTGATTGCCATCGGCGTTCATTCAGCTGATCACGACATCAGCGCCGCTGATTTCATTGTCCATGATCTGACCTGGATAACCGTGCGCGTTAAGCCGGACACATCGCTCGAGCTGACACTGAAGCCTGTAAAAATCTAGTTCAGTTCGCCCAGACTGTATTTTTTCACTACTGTTGTATTTTCCGGGCGGAATAATAAATCAGTCTTCACCATATCCATGGTGTCAAAATAAAGCGCACCCATTGATTGATCCGCTTGCGTCACCACATAATTGAGCAATTCTATCGGTGCATCCGAGCCAAGCCTGACTGCGGTGAGCCAGAAGATTTTAGAGTGCAGTCCGATCAGCTTATCGATGTCGACACCTTCACCATAGAGCTCTTCAGTCAGCTCAATCAGCGCACTTTTATTGAATTGCAAGAGATTGCCGCTGGGGTCATAAGCCTTAAAGACTATAGTGTCGTTTATGACCGACAAGCCGCCTACTGGCATGGTAAACGGCTTAAGCGCACAAATATGTGAAGAGAGATAACGATCAAGATGGCGAGCCACCAGATTGTTTCCGTCAAGATCAGGCGCCGCTAACACCGTTAGATGCAAATTTTCGGGGCCATAATAAACATTCCCCCCAAAGCGATCGGCCAAATAGCCCAATCGTTCAGCCAGAGCAATGCGGCTTTTTTCACTTGGGCGCATCACTAATGTAAAGCATTGTTTGTCCAGAGAAGGAACACTGGGCGCAGGCGGCCACGATGCCTGGGCTTCTACAAAAAGCTTTTCAAAGACTTGAGCCTGTTGAGTGATGCAAGAATCTATAATGTGCATTCTGACAATGGTAGCAAACCGCTCTGTTTATAAAGGAAGTTGTTAAGTGAAATCGCTGGCCATTTTTTGCGGTGCCAGTATGGGCAACAATCCTGCACACCGCCAACTAGCTGTAGACACTGCTGAGCTTGTTGCTGAGCGCGGCATGACGCTGGTATACGGTGGCGGCAACGTTGGCCTCATGGGAGTAATCGCCGACGCTGCCATGGCTAAAGGCGGCAAAGTGATTGGCGTGATACCTCATTTTCTTCATCGCAAAGAAGTGGCACACCAGGGTCTGACACAAATACATTATGTTGAGACCATGCACGAGCGCAAAGCTTTAATGGCTGATCTGTCTGATGGCTTTTTAGCGCTGCCGGGAGGTTTCGGTACCCTTGATGAATTTTGCGAGATTCTCACCTGGAGCCAACTTGGCCTGCACAATAAACCAATAGGCATTCTCAATGCTTACGGATATTTCAATTCGCTGCTGGCATTTTTTGATCAATCAGTCACTCATGGATTTTTAACGGCACGACTGAGAGGGCTGGTTCTGGAAGGTTCCACACCCGAAGAAATCATCGATCTACTGGCTCAGCGCGAAAGTTTAGTCAGCGAATAATTTATTTAATGCCATGCTCTGTGCAAAGCCGGTCGTACAGAGAGATTTTTTCAGACCATAAGGCGTTTTCGGGCGAAAGTGAAGACCCAATGGTATAGCACTTCAGGGCCGTTTTGTAGTCACCTTCGCGTGCAGCGATGGCACCGCGGCAAGTCCAGGCCATAGCCTGGCTCGGGCTTGACTGGCAACACAAATCCAATATTTCTTTAGCCCTTTTCGAATCGCCTATGGCGTCGTAAAGTAGGCCCTGACCAATCAGTGCCCTGGGTCCATTAGGTTTGATTTTAAGGGCCTTTTCAAAACAGTCTTTTGCTAGAGGAATATTGAGCACACGAGTATTGAACACACCTTTGTTAACCAACGCATCATAATCGTCAGGAAATTTTTTCAAATAATTTTCGTTTAGTAAATCGGCTATGTGAGCGGCATTTGGTGAGTTTGGTGCGTCAGAAAGTTTTTGCACCAGCGGCATCATGTCGTCTTCATCGAGACGATGCAAAACGGCTATTAGATTTTGCCATGGTTCTTTTTGATCAGGATTAACAGCCAGGCACATCAAATAAAAACGCTCAGCTTCAGCGTCACGCTTGCCCTGGCGGGTATCAGCAAAGCCAATGGAAAGCATGGGGCCCATGTCGTAGACATCTAGCTCATGGGCCTTCAAAAAGGCTGCCCGGGCCGATTCTAGTTTGTCGCAGAACTGATAAGCAGTGCCCAGGCCATTCCAATAATTCTTTTTGTTCTTCTCAAGTTCGCATGTTTTCTTATAGCAATAAATTGCCTCGGGCCACATTTGTTTGGCCTGGAAAGTAAAGCCATACTGGAACCAGGATTCAGCGTCATTTGGATTTTTGGGAGGCGGAAGGTTGACTGAGGCTTCGTTGGGTTTGGTCAGAACAAGACCGCGAGTTTCGCCGAACCCATACTTGTCACTCTCACAGCCGGTTAGAACCACTGCAGTGGTTCCGCTCAACAGGCAAAGCGAAAGAGCAACGCGTACAGACATTTCACTAAAGGGAGCAGCAAATGCTGCTCCCTTCAATTGTTTAATCGTAGTCAAAGATGCAAAAATCAAAGCGATAACTATTCGACTGTTTCTTTTTCGGTAGACTTCTCGCTATCTTTGCCTTTCGAAGCCTTCTCAGGTTTGTCTGTTTTTTCAGTCTTGCCTGATTTAGCTTCTTCCTTGTCTTTATCTTTGTCTTTTTTAATTGGCTCGGAGACCTTACCAGGCACTTTGACAAAGATGATTTTGCCTTCTTCTACGCTGGTTTCAATAACGTCGCCTTCCTTGAAGGTGCCTTGCAGCACTTGCTCAGAAATCGCGTCTTCCAGCATGCGTTGAATTGCTCTACGCAGCGGTCTGGCACCGTAAGAAGGGTTGTAGCCCTCTTTGGCAATCAGATCTTTGCTCTCGGTTGAGATCATGAGTTCCATGCCATTTTGCTTGATGCGATTCTGCAAATCGGCCGACATGATGTCGACGATGTGACGAATCTCTTCTTTGGTCAACTGTTGGAAGACGATGATTTCGTCTACGCGGTTGAGGAACTCTGGGCGGAATGTCTTCTTCATTGAGTCCATAACGAGATCTTTGATCTTCTTATAGCGCTCTGAATGTTCCGCTTCTTCGGTCTGTACCTGGAAGCCCAGTGTCAGAGCCGATTTGTCGATGAACTGAGCACCAACGTTTGAGGTCATGATGATGATAGTGTTCTTGAAGTCGACTGTGCGTCCCTTACTGTCTGACAGACGGCCGTCATCGAGAATTTGCAGCAACACGTTGAAGACATCTGGGTGAGCTTTTTCGATTTCGTCGAAGAGCACAACCGAGTATGGCTTGCGACGCACAGCTTCAGTCAACTGGCCGCCTTCCTGATAGCCTACGTATCCGGGAGGTGAACCAATCAACTTAGATGTTGTGTGGTGCTCCATGAATTCAGACATGTCGATTCTGATCAAATTATCTTCAGAACCGAAGAAGTAACCGGCCAACGCTTTCGCTAACTCAGTTTTACCAACACCGGTAGGGCCGGAGAAGATAAAGCTGCCGATTGGTCTGTCTGGATTTTTCAAACCGACTCTGGCGCGACGAATGGCTTTGCAAACTGCTTCTACTGCGTCGTTCTGACCGATTACACGTTGGTGCAATACGTCAGCCATGTGCAGCAAGCGCTCAGACTCGCCTTCGGTCAACTTGAGCAATGGAATGCCCGTCCAGGCGCTGACAACGTGAGCTACTTCTTCAGGAGTAACTGTAGGTTTTTCAGTTTCTTGTTGGGTCTTCCAGACTGCTTGAATCTCGCGAATCTTTTCAGAAAGCTTGGTCTCTTGCTCTCTCAAACTGGCGGCTTTCTCAAACTCTTGATTGCGAATAGCCATCTCTTTATCGCGACGAACACTGCGCAATTCTTTTTCTACTTCTTTGCCTTCTGGTGGCAAGCTCGATGCTCTCAGACGCACTCTCGAAGAGGCTTCGTCGATGATGTCGATTGCTTTGTCTGGCAGGAAGCGGTCTGAGATATAACGATCGGAAAGTTTGCAAGCACTGTCGATAGCATCATCGGAGATGATCAATCTGTGGTGCTCTTCATACTTAGGACGCAGACCACGCAGAATTTCAACAGTTTCTTCAACCGATGGCGGATCGACAATCACTGGCTGGAAGCGGCGTTCGAGTGCAGCGTCGCGTTCGATGTGTTTGCGATATTCGTCCATGGTGGTGGCGCCGATGCATTGCAACTCACCCCGGGCTAATGCTGGTTTGAGAATGTTGGCGGCATCGATGGCACCTTCAGCAGCACCAGCACCAATCAAGGTGTGCAACTCGTCTATAACCAGCATAACGTTGCCGGCTGAACGAATTTCGTCCATGATTTTTTTCAGGCGCTCTTCGAATTCGCCTCTATATTTGGTGCCTGCAACTAGCAGACCGATGTCGAGCATAACAATCTTTTTGTCGAGCAGAATTTCAGGCACGTCGGCATTAGAAATGCGGATAGCCAGGCCTTCTGCAATAGCGGTTTTACCTACACCGGGCTCACCGATTAAAACTGGATTATTCTTTGTGCGTCGTCCAAGAATTTGAATAACCCGCTCAATTTCTTTTTCTCGACCGACAACCGGATCAAGTCTATTTTCTTGAGCTGATTGAGTCATGTTGACACCAAACTCGTCGAGAGTTGGAGTCTTCGAACGGCCTGTAGAGGCCGATCCGCTTGAACCGGTGCCTGAGGTGGCAGCGCCACTTTCACCAAGCAGACGAATGACGTGGCTTCTAACTTTTGTCAGGTCAACGCCGAGGTTTTCCAGAACGCGGGCGGCAACACCTTCGCCTTCCCGAATTAAACCAAGCAGCAAATGTTCTGTGCCAATGTAGTTGTGGCCCAGTTGACGCGCCTCATCCCACGATAATTCGAGCACTCTTTTGGCTCTGGGAGTAAAGGGAATTTCAACGGCAACAAAGCCTGATCCACGTCCAATAATTTTCTCTACTTCGACACGAGCGTCTTTCAAGTTAACGCCCATAGACTTGAGTGTCTTGGCGGCGATACCGGTGCCCTCACCGATCAAACCTAGAAGAATTTGCTCTGTGCCCACAAAATTATGACCAAGCCTGCGCGCTTCTTCTTGAGCGAGCATGATCACTTTGATCGCTTTTTCCGTGAACCTTTCAAACATGGCGTTTAGCCCCCGAACTGATAACTGTTTCCCAACACATCCACAATCCACATCTGATCGCACATTCTGCATGCACATGTAGATGGCTACATTCTAGCAGCACTTATACCAAACAGTTTTGGCAAGCCATGCGGCTTACAGGCGGCCCCGAGTTGGAAGAAATGATGAAGAAAGCGGATTTTGCACATGTCAGTTGCTAGTGGTCGAGCTGACTGTGGGCCAAAAATGAGGTGTTTAGAGCGCTTAAGCTCACATAGACACATACAAACGTCGCTTGACAGCAGCACTCAACCAGCTGGAAATTGCAGAAAAAAAGCCGAAAACGTCGCCTTAAATCTTGTGCTTTGTGTCGGATGATTGACAAGAGGCTCCGTGAGCGATCACACTAAGTTAGGAATGGGCGTATGTAGGTCCTTGGAGATTGCGCAAAACACTCACTTTATTTCTATCGAATAATACCAAGGCTCTTCAATTGATTATGGCCATCGCCGTGGTCAATTTCCTCTCAGCTAGCTTTATCAAAAATCAGGGTTATTGGCATTTCGAGTCAGATGAGTTGTCTTGTTTCTATCAACTCCTTTCCTTTTTACTTTGCTGTTTTGTCATTGTTACATTGATCAAGTCTCGCGATGAACAATATCTGCAAGCATTATTGATACTTTCTATGCTGTCGTTCACGGCCCACCAGGGGATAGCAGGCGGAATAGTAACGAAGCTTTTAATTTTCATTGGAATTTCTAAGTTTTTTCTGCAAGTTATCACCCCACTTGGTCGATGGCGACTGTTCGCGTGCATAGTGGGACTGACGGCAACTTTTTGGTGTCTGAGTATGATGATAACTATTACCACAAGCCTTGGCGGCATAGATGTTACAGCGCCAGACTCTCCATCCGATGGAATTTTTATCAGTAAGACCGATGAGATTTACACACTCTATCGATTTCAGAATTGGTGGGTGCAGCCCCAGCCGGTCTATGCATTGTTTCGCGAGGTGCCAATATTGCCGGGACTGAAATTAGTGAAACGAATGGATTATGTAAATAGCACAAATGAAGTCTGTGTCAGTCGAACACCTGATGGAGCCTACGTGATTGTGGATGGAGTTCCGGAAAATTAGTCTTCAAATTTGCCGGATGTACGGGGGACTGCCCGACAGTTGGTCAGGGGATTGAGAAAATGGCTGGCGATTTCGCAGAGAAATTTGCGGAAATTTCTCTGTGTCATTAAACAAGAACTCTTCCGATATCGGAAGAAAAACTCTTCAGGTTTGTTTCTTGCTGATCAACTGCTGCAGCTCAATCTCAAGTGCCACCACATCAATCTTCAAATTTTCCATAACTCGCACTGCTACACCTTCTCCATCACGCAAAATTCCCAACAGCAAATGTTCTGTGTCAAAGACTTGATGATCCGCTTTCTGCGGCTCTTGCACAGCCAATTCTAAAATTCTATGAGTGCGGGGAGTATAAGGAAACTCACCAACGAGGCCGGTACCCGAGCCAATTATTCTGCGCGTCTCAGCTCGCGCGGAGTTCAAATTAAGCTCTGCCGCGGCCAGAGCTTGAGCCGCTAGACCGGTGCCGTGAACCATCAACCCAAGCAAGATTTGCTCAGAGCCGATGAAATTATGACCCATCGCTTTGGCCTCTTCTTTAGCCAATTCCATCACGGCCTCTGCAGCATCAGAAAATTGCATTTTCTCATTTCGACCGGTGCCACCAACCACTTGTAACAATGTGCCTGCATTTGCCATATTGGTACCGGACGGTGTCAGCATGGTTGCGATAGTGATCACTTGATCGGCTACTCCTCCATCAACTTTGCCGCCACTGACACCTATCGCCACTAACAATTCACGCATACCCTCATCAGCACCGCGAACAAGGGCAGTGAACAAGTGCTTCGACTGCACCCAGGCCGAACCTTCAAAGCGAGACAGTTCAAAGGCCAGATGCATTGCTTGCAAAGCCGATGGAGAAAACACTTTAAACTCGCTGCTGGTGCCAGTCATTTTGATCAAAGCAGAAATTATATTATGAGCTGACTGTTTACGAATTCCATGCAGCTGCTGATCGATAATGGAATCTGAAGTGGCCAGCAATGCCAATAGTAGAATCTCTGGAGTTGCAATTCCGCCTGACTTTTCGCAAGCCAATTTTTTGGCACTATCAACTACAGCCGAAAGTTTTTCGGTAAAGCGCACTGATATAAGTGGCCAGAAATCCCCAACTGCAACCAATGTAGCTGCCGACAGATCGACGTCGTCTTCAACCTGCTCTGGATAATTTGCCAACAATATTTGTCTCAGTCTCCTCACGTCAATTCCTGACTGGATCAGGATTTCCCAACACATATTGGATTGGTCCGAGAGCAGACTTAATAGCAGATGCTCACTGTCAACATTGCGTGCACTGAGAAACTTTGCTCCCTTTCGCGCCAATTCAAAGACATTTCTCGCCCGCACTGTGTAGGGAATTGAAACGGCAGTGAGACCCAAGTCAGAGGGATTTAGCCTTTCGATACTGCGCCTGACAAAATCAGCTTCGAGCCGAAGATCACGTAAAAGACGGCCACCCTTGCCTGTCTCTTCGAGCAACAGTCCGAGCAGTAAATGTTCAGTACCAACCAGATTGTGGCCATGTTTGCGCGCTTCATCGTGAGCAATCAACACTGCATGCAGAGCATCAGAACTGTAATTTTTAAAGCGCCCATTTGCATCACAATATGTTCTCGCAGCAGCAGGTAAAACTGGCTTAGTGCCAGCGTCTTTCTTCGCAGGCAAATAGGTACGATAAGGAGCCGGTTCGACAGCAAAAATAAATTCCCTCAGGGATTTAAGGTCAACTTTCAGCTCTTTGAGAATTTTATGGGCAGCCCACTCCACCGTGTAGGAACGACCAACAGAGTATGGCTGACCGTTGATCAGACTGAACAGCAGATGAGTAGGGGAAATCTCGTCAGCCTGCAGCGATTTAGCACATTTGAAGGCTCCTTCAAAAGCTTCTTTTGCATGTGCACTAAACCGCAAATCTTTTGGCGACTTACCCTTGTGTGTCCCTGCTATTTGTTGGCCCATGGAACGCAATTCTTCAATTTTCACACACTGGTCGCGCAGCGCTTCGCTGGCCAGGCTTGACTCTTGTAAAAATAATCCTATCAACAAATGCTCGGTGCCGATGGCATCGCTGCTCTCTTTGCGCGCTTCTTTCTCTGCCAAATTAATAACAACTCTGGCAGTGGCGCTGAAGTCTAGAAGCACATCGGCACCAGTGCTTCGGTCATCTGTTTCTGGTTTCGGATTGGATCCAATTTTGTCTGCAGTACTGCTGACCTCAGGCTGGCAACTTTCTATAGACCGACTTTCTTCAGATCGAGCTACCGCAGCACTCTCTGCTCTATAACCCGGAGCCATCGCAATAGCCGTTATTGCCAGATATAACTCGTCTACATCAACCCCGTTTTCTTGAAGAATATTTCTAACTTCTAATTGCTCCTCACTCAAAAGCGCGATACACAGATGTTCGGCCGAGAGAAATTGATGCTTATTCTCACGCGCTATTTCCCAAGCTTCGGCCAAAAGCTGCTCTGCAGGGCGTGAGAAAAGAAAATCCACCCATGGCCTATCTTTTGATTCAATGCCTAATTTCTCAAGGTGCTTTCTTAGTTTGTCGATAGTGATTCCCTGGTCTTGGAGCGCTTGGGCTGCAAGACTAGAGCCATCACCTACCAGACCTAACAAAATATCTATGTTCTCTATTTCAAAGCGTTTGCTGCGCCGCACTTCGCCTTGTGCAAATAGCAAAACCTTCAAAGCAGTGTCAGCCAGCTGCCTGGAGAAATGCCGTGGTATGCCTCTATTCCGTAACGTCTCTGAAGGCCTTGCGCTACTAACCTGCTCTCCTAAAGCCTGCATAAGGGCAATTTTAAAACTTAATGGGTTCAGTTCAAGATCTTGCAAACATCTGATCTCAAATTGATAATCACCATTCAAAAGCGAAAGCATAAGACTTTCAGGCGTTACCTTGCTTTGTGAAGTTCTGGCCTCATTCCACGCGAGATCAATTAAAACTCTTGCTCGCCGTGAGAGCTCGATATCCCGCCTAATAACAATGCCCGCACTTGGCACACAACGTTTTTTAAACTGTTCACGCAACCTTGGTGCTGTGATTTTTTCCGCCAGCAAAAGTTTTGCGGCATCATTCTTTCCCTCGCCGATAATTCCAAGTAAAAGATGTTGCACTTCAAGTCGCTCAGAATTTGCGGCACGTGCTTCTTCCTGAGCAATAGTGATGACCTTGATCATGGCATCTGAACAAAAATCTAGAAAATCAGACAAGGTGTCGCGATGCTGCACAGCAGTTGGCGATAAACGTGCTTTCGTTTCGCTAGCCCATTGCTCTAGCGCCTTGATGACGTGACCCCTCAGCTGCGCCACATCAACTCCAAGCTCGTCCAATACAGTGGCTGCAATACCCTCACGTTCCAGAATTAAACCGAGCAGCAGATGCTCTGTGCCAATATAATTGTGGCCAAGCTGTCTGGCCTGGTCCCATGTCAGCTCCAGTACCCTTTTGGCACGGGGCGTGAACGGTATCTCCACCGCCACAAACCCGCTGCCGCGGCCGATGTGCGACTGCACTACTTCGCGCAAATGCTTCAAGTTCATTCCATTCTCTTTCAAAGCCTTCGCTGCTATGCCAGTGCCTTCTCCAATTAATCCAAGCAGAATCTGCTCCGTGCCAACATAGTTGTGACCCAAACGCCGAGCCTCTTCTTGCGCCAGCATAATTACTTTGATCGCTTTTTCTGTAAACCGTTCGAACAATTTTTAGACTACCTTTAAAGTGTTTTCTCGCAACAATGCCACATCAATGCCAGCTTCCGGGCCTCTTACCAAATTACCAGTTTTGCAGATGTAGTATATTGCCGACAGTGTTCAATGCGGTGGAACAACCATGAGTATAGAGTCGGAATATTTGAGCGTCACCGCCGAAGAATTAGATGAAATCATCAACGATATCACTAAACTCAAACCGGCCATCACTAAACAACGCAACGATCAAGACCGCCTCTTTACCCAGTGTTGCGACGAGCTGCATATTTTGCTCACCGGCGAAGTGACGCCCATGGAAAAACTGGGGCGGGCAGAACTATCCGGCACTCTCGCCAATGCAGTGGCCGGCGGAAATTTGATCGACGGTTCCGAAGAAATCGACGGACCATTTCTCGGCCGCGTGCGCTACCTCACTGCCGAGCAGGTAAAAGAAACGGTGCGCGAACTCGACACTTTGACTTTTGAAGAACTGGCCGAACAAAATGCCGTGGAAGGTATCGACGAAGAAGATCTGGCTGAAGAATTTGCTGCTTTTCAAAGTTTCTACAATCTAGCTGCTGCTAACGACAATGCCGTGCTTGCATTTTTTACAGACTAAACCAACGCCGATAGCGCTAGAAAATCATCAATTTCAATCCAAGTACACTGCCAACAATCATAAATAGGTATTTGCCAAAGCGCACACTGTTTTTGACAGCGATGTGAGAGCCAAGCGATCCGCCGCATAACGAGCCGATTACAGCGGGAATCATCAGAGACAAATTCCAGTGACCATCAAAAATATAAATGCCTGCCGCAAAAAGGCACCAGGGAAATGACAGGATGTATGAATATCCCAGAGCCTGCCTGAAAGTAAAACCGCGTGCGTGCGTCAGCACCGCGCAAATAAACATGCCATTGCCCGAACCAAAGAAGGCCTCGTAAAATCCCAGCGGAAGGCCAGCAAGACCAGTAGCGAAACGATTAACGCGCGGAGCGGTGGCTTCAAGTCCGAAATCTTTGCGCACGAACATGAAAATTACCAGGCCGACAATAATGCTGCCGATTATTCTTTGAATGATTTTCGGGTCGCAGCCTATTACAACCCGGGCGCCAAAAAAGGCACCAACCATGCCACATACAGTGAAGACTGCAACCAGTCGCCAATCTAACTGATGCCCACGCAGGTAGTTGCGCGCCGCCACAAGAGTCCAGAAAGAGCCGGCCAGTTCGTTAGTCGCCAGTGCTAACGGCAAAGGGAAACCCAACAA
>CASBPX010000061.1 GCA_949127735.1 Candidatus Obscuribacterales bacterium
CAGATCTCCCGGGGTAAGTTCGATCTCTTTCCTCACACACTCGCCGGATCTACAACCCCAGCCCTTGATGACTATGCGCTTCGCAATCATTGGCTTGCTCGCGCGACTGGGTATGCCTCGGTATCCGATTTCTGTTCGTCGAGTCGTGAGTTTGCACCACGCTTCCTTCAGACATTGCCTCGCGACTTTGCCCTTGCGCGTTGCTAACACTCCACCGTCATCAGGTTGTGTAAAGGACTTCCACCTCCTAGATATCGAACATGCCCGGCACACCAAAGAAAAAGCCCTCTCGATCGACGAGAAGGCTTTTGTTCATAAGTTCTAGACTTTTATGACAACGCCAGCTAGCCGACCCCGAGGGAGTAGGTATAGTAGTAATAGCTGTAGGCGTTTTTGACTGTCATAGTTTCTACCGTAACAGACAAACTAACGATGGGCAAATGAAATGTTTTAACCGGCGGTCACAATCGTAACAATGCCAGCAGCAAAGCCGTACATGACTATATAGACACACCATCTCAGACCATTGCTATTTAGCTGTTTGCACTTGCTTAGTACGGCCAGCAAGAATTTTCAAGAACGATCTGGTCTGAATTTCTTCCAGTGTCAATCCGGTGGCGGCAATTTCATCGAGAGTAATGGCACCGCAGTTGATGGCACGCAAGAAGTAGTTAAGTAAGCCCTGACCGGTAGCGGCATCATCAAAAACATCGCCAACCAGAGTAGCCTGGGCAGCCTTCTCCATGAATGATTTGAGGCGAAGAGATGCGGCATCGAGACCTTCAAGGAAGAATGCATAGCAGGCGGCGTAACGCACAGGCAATTGAGCCGGGTGGAGATCCCAACCCTGATAATAAGCCTGAACCAATGAGTGGCGATTGTGATCGTAAGCCAATTTCCAGGCGCGGTGCACAACTTCTTGATTCTCTGCTTTTTGCAGGTCTGTTAGTTGACCGCCTTTCTCCGCGCGGTGAGGGCCAACCGGCATCACGTTGGTGGCACCATCAGAGAGCCAGATGCCGGTGCCGGCGAAAGTAACTTTCATCATGTGCAGAGCAAAGTCGCATGATGGATGATCCATGCGCTGTTGGGAAGCGGTTATATTACAGGAGGCAGTGTAGTCGTATGTGCCGAAGTGGGCGGCAACACAACGACCGTCAGCGGCCTCGGCCAACAAAGGCAAATTACACTCACCCTTTCTGTTGAACAAAGCTTGAGTTTGTTCAATCATAATTTCCATTTTCAAACTACCTGGGCGCAAAGATGTTTTGCCTTCCAAAAGCTTGAATAGCTCTACCAGAGCAGTTACCTGCTCTGGAATAGTCACTTTCGGCAAGGTGACGACAAAATTGTCGGGCAACTGGCCGCCGGTTTCTTCCACTAGAGTAGTGATGAAAATATCGAGCGTGCGAGCGCTGCGCATCTTCAACTCTTCATTAAAAGGCTTCACGCGAATACCGATAAATGGAGGCAAAAGCTTATCGCGCATGCCTTTTGCTACTTCCCTAGCGGCAGCTTCGGCGTGTCCATCTTCTTCTGCGTCGGGCCTATTGCCGTAGCCGTCTTCAAAATCAATGCGAAAATCTTCGACGGCTTCGCGTTGCAATTTCTCTTTGACGCGCTGGTAGACAGTGTAGGCAATACGCCCGTGCAATTCAGTTTTCGTCGAACCAGTTTTGACATTTTCTGATAAAGATTTAGTCAATTTAGCAATTTCATCCGCGCCAAGTGGCAATGATTCAGCGCCGGGCAAATCTAGTGCTCTAGCTAGAACAGTAAAATCAGGGGCATATTCTTCGAGATTAGCAACCGCCATCACACCGAGCTTTCTAGCAGAATCGGCCTTGAACAATTGTGCGCCACCATATACGGTGTGCACCGGTTGCCTGGCAGAGGAATCGCCAGGGTAGAATTTATTGAAAGCGGCGTTGGCCTGACCCAATTTACTGAACACGTCATTGGTTGTGGATTCCGGTAAACTAACTTTCATGGTCACTCCTATTTATTACTCGACTGCTGACGTATCTCTCAAACTAAATTCAATGTTCCTGCTGTGCTACCTAACTGCCCCGGTAGGTTGAATAGCCAAAGGGGCTGAGTAAAAGCGGCACGTGGTGATGCTCGTGGGCGTTGATAATTTCAAATATAATCGGCACACTAGGATAAAAGTTCTGCCTGTGTGTGGCTTCAAAATATCCGCCTGTGTTAAAAGTAAGTTGATAGGTACCAGGTTTCAGCTGCCAGCTATCAGGCACCAGATCGCGACAGCGGCCATCGTTATCGGTGACGCCGCGACCCACTTCGCTCCATTCATCGGCACCCTTGTGTTCCAGCACAACATCAACGCCGGCCGCTGGACGCCCTATTGATACATCGAGAACGTGAGTTGTAATCTTGCTCATGACAGTAATTTTTCCAATCTCAATCTAGTAATTTTGTTTTGTTCCTGCATGGCTTTCTCAATTTCCTCGGCCGGGTCGTTCTTTAGCCGCTCTTGTAACAGAGCCAGCATTTCGCTTGCCGATTTGCCTGTGGCACAAACGATAAAAATGTATCCAAATTTCTGCTCGTAAGATGCATTTCCGCTGGCAAGATCCTCGATTACTCTGTGATCGGCCAATGCCACTCCACCCTGCTCACCTGCCGCCCACTCACTGGTTGTGGAAAACTTGGCTTTAAGGCTATTTAAATCACCGATCTTTGGATGATGACTGAAAGCTTCCAACCAATCAGTTTGACTGAGCCCATTCCAGATTTGATCTGATGTTTGCATCAATTGATCAAGAGAAACAAATGGTCTGTGGTCAATCAACTGGCTAGACCAATTTTCGCTGCCGCAACAACGCCGCAACTCAGGCATTAGTTCCTGAGCAGCGGTGGTGTTGAGTTGATCTAGATTCATAATCGTTATAGATGTTGTTAGCGTTTGCAATGCATACGCAGCCGCGCCACTCCTCCATCCGGATAAATATTCAAACGCACGTGAGTGATTTTGCCGATGTCGATGATTTCTTTTTCGAAGTGATGCTGTTTGTCGGCTTGCAGCTTGAGCTGAGGCAGAAGCTCTTTCCATGAGGCTTGCGGCCAGGTAAGATTGTCGATGTCGAGGTCAGGCGAGTAGCAACCATCAATAGAACAAGTATCGGGATAATTGCCGATGTGAAAAGCGGTATCAACTTCTAGCTTTTTCACCAGGCCTGGTTGTCCCATTTTGACTATTACCCAGTCGTGACCGGGGCCACGCTTGCGTCTGGTTTCCCAGGCATCACCCATGTTCCTGCCGCGGCCGGGCATGATCAAGTTTTCCATGTTGCCGAAGAACATGTCGTTGCATGCCACCACGCGCGCGCCAAACTCTACAGCGGCCAGATCGACCAGTGCGTCTGGTTTATACTTGCTAAAGTCAGGCACAACATCACCAAATATTTTCAGGCGGGCCACGCCACCGTCAGGGAAAATATTCAATCGCACGTGCGTCCAGGCTTCATTGCTGGAAACACCAAACAAATTCTGCGAGCCTGCTTTTAGCGATGAACGTGGCACAATTTCGACCCATTTTGCTGACGCCAATTTGTCTGCATTTTCTTCGCCTGGAGCGATGCAGGCTTCAAGCGATGCATAAGGAGGGTGATTGCCGAGGAAGTGATTGGTGTCGATGTCGACACCGCGGATGATACCAGGCAAACCTAATTTGACAATGCACCAGTCGTAGCCAGGTACACGCTTTCTGCGGCTTTCCCAGCCGTCCATCCACTTGCCGTTCTTTGTATATTTATCTTCGATAAAAATGCCGCGGCCAGGCTTGAGTAAATTTTCTTTTTCGGCAAAAAATTCGTCGCTGCAAGATATGGCCTTGCCTCCGAGCTTTTCAGTGGCCAGATCAATTAATCCTGTAAAAGCAGATGCTTCAAGAATGGACGTTTGCATCGACATATTCTCCCAGTTTTGTGCCCATCAATGCCTTACCGCAAGGCACTTCTGAGAAGTGACCATTATCATAAATTTTCAATCCGCGAACATAAGTTTGTAAAACTTTGCCTTTGAAGACTCGGCCCTCGTGCGGGGTGAGCTTGTGCTTGTGCTCAATCATAGCTGCTTCAATTGTCTGTTCTTGCTCAGGGTCGAAGACAATAATGTCGGCGTCATGACCTGGAGAAAGCGAGCCTTTGCGTTTGTCTAAACCAAGAAAATGCGCCGGGCCCTGCGACATCCACTGTGAAACGCGAGCAAGACTGTGACCGCGTTTGGACGCTTCACTGAAGACTGCCGGCAGGCCAAATTGCAGCGATGAAATGCCACCCCAGGCCTTATCGAAATTGCCCTCTTTTAATAGCTTAAGTTCTGGTGTGCAAGGGGAGTGATCGGAGACGACAAAATCAAGAGTGCCGTCTTCTAAGCCCTGCCAGAGCTTTTCACAGTTTTCGCGCTCGCGGATTGGTGGAGTGCATTTGAAGCGCGTATCACCGTCGGCGATATCTTCGGCATTAAGTGTCAGGTAGTGTGGGCAGGTCTCAGCCGTTATCTTGAGGCCCTCTTTTTTGGCAGCAGCAATAAGAGGCAGAGCGTCCGAGGAAGATAAATGAACGATATGCAC
This sequence comes from Candidatus Obscuribacterales bacterium, assembly GCA_949127735.1. Taxonomy (GTDB): domain Bacteria; phylum Cyanobacteriota; class Vampirovibrionia; order Obscuribacterales; family Obscuribacteraceae. Next base: position 4,595 of record CASBPX010000061.1, read on the forward strand.
GCGACAATCGAACTGGCGACAAAGGTCGATCATCAGTTTAATTGCTTCGTCTTCCCAGGCTCTAGGCCGGGAGGCGAGAAAGTGCATATATTTTTGCGGTTCACTTTCAAACAACTTTTGCTGGTCTTTCTCTTCTTGCGTCGGGTCAGAGCCGTGTGAGCAGTCGAGCTCAGCGTGCACCAGCAGCGGCAATCCGCGTCTGGCTAGAATGGGCATGCTCTCTTCGAGATCGGCTCTTTCTACATTAGGAAAATCATCGATGCCGGAGTGAATAAGAAAGCATTTAAAGCCCATCACACCCATGTCGATCATCTTGTTCAATTCGCCGCTGTTGCCGGGCACCACTCCGCCCCAGAAACACAGGTCGACATTGAGGCGGCCCTCGATGTGTTTCAACTTTTCGGCAAACGCCTGAGCGCTAGTGGTTACGGGAATGCAATTAAGCGGCATATCGCAAATGGTAGTGATACCACCGGCGGCGGCAGCACGGGTGGCGGTACTGAAACCTTCCCACTCAGTACGCCCTGGTTCATTGATGTGTACATGGCTGTCGACTATTCCAGGCATGACCACAAGACTGCCCACGTCATCTACCGTGCAATCTGACTGGCTGTCGTAAGCGGAGATGTCGCAAATCACGCCATTGTTGACGAGCACCGTGGCAGCCTTAAATTCGCCGTCAAGAAGTACGCGCTTGCTTTTGATGCCAAACATGGAAGACTGGTGCGATGACATTATGACCCTCGCTTGATTGTGCCTGAAATAAGCCCGTAAGGCTCATCGATAGGATAAAAGATTTCGTTTTTATTGGTCTTACCGAAAGGCTGTAAATTGAAAGCGATACGATGCTGGTTAGGCATCGTGATATTGATCTCAGAAATTTCGCTCACCGCGTGCAGTGCTGATTCGCCCATGGCGTAAAGAGTTTGCTGCACGGCCAGGCTGGTGTGAGTAGCAAAAACTTCAAGCAAAAGTTGGCGAATGGTCTCGTAGTTTTTATTGAAATCGATCTTGTCCAAGTTTTCGCCATAGGTCCAGGTGGCTTCAACGCTGGTGGCCATAATGCGATCGTGAGTTTCGGGCAGGGTGGTGAACTCATCGCGAATGAAACCCCAGAATTGCGATTCGGTTGTTTTTGCCACAACAAGATTTTCAATCGCCGAGTGAACTGTGATGCCTTGTCTATCTGCGGTGACGTGAGTGCTGCGCTTTTCACTACCCGCACTGACGAATGCATGGGGATGAGCTTGCCCTTTGGCTTCGATGCGCAGCCACAAGTCTTCTATAAGGTTGACGCTGGCGTCCTGCACGTGCGGATATTTGGTCAAAAAGTGCTTGCAGAGGTGCTGAGCGAAAGACTCTATGCTGGATAAATCGTGTTCGGCAGCGAGCACATAAACAGTGTTGCGCATCGAATCTGTAGCGATAATGGTGCTGTTATCGCCTTGCAAATATGAGTTTTCGAACTCGCCTTCCAGTTGGATATTGGCGGTCAGTTCTTTTAATTCCTGGCGGTCGCCGTGGTTTATCACCTTGGTCAAACGTATGCCTGACTTGCCATAAGCGTTATGCGACAAAGTGCTGAATTTGGCTTCGAACTTGGCCTTGGTTGAGCTCATGCAAACCCCTGATCGAATAATTACTCGGTAGATATATTAAATGGTGACTTCAGAACACCAATTGTCGCACCCCAGAGGTCCACTTGACATACCGCGTGCCCGCTTGACTTTATTGAGTCGGTTGCGAAAGCTCCGCTATCTTTCAAGCAAATGGAGTGGGAACGGCGTTGTGTCACTGTTATTTTGGCCAATATTTTTGCCTCTGGCAGCAGCACACCACCTTTTAGAAGAGAATCGGAAAGCAAAGCGTGCCAGCCGAACCCAATGTTTGAAATGTGCAGAAATTCTTGGTGCCGAATCAATTGCTCGAGCCGACCAGTTTTGGAACACTTTTTTAAAAACACTGCGCTTTCAATCTCGTGGAACTCAACTGAGCGTGGTGCGTAGTGTCCATGCTATTTGTCGATGCGAACAAAAATATAATTACGATCCCGACCAGGACAATTTTCTGCCGGTGGAATAACGGGGGCCTGCGCCTGCAAAAATGACCTGGTATCGTAGCGGGACGCCGAATGGCTGACTGCCTGACAGCCGCTCGTAGGATTAACGCTGTGCCAAAATCTAAATTCAGTTCAGCCACATCTCTACTTTTGGTAATTCTGCTTTTTCTCTTTTTCTGGCCGATCTTGATCCCTGTGGCCATTGGCCAACACCTGCTTATCGAGCGCAAGAAATTGCAGTGCGCCAAAACAACGCGCTGCCAGGCCTGCGACGGGCTGCTGGGTAACGGCTCTATTGAGCGCGCCGACCGATTCTGGAGCGAGCATATGAAGTCCTTTCAGCAGGAATTTCCAGGAGCTAGATTGAGAGTGGTGCGCACTATACATGCTATTTGTGCGTGTGAGCAAAAATATAGTTATGACGAAAAGCACAATTGCTTTGTGATGGTGGCGGCATCGAACTAATCAGCAGCGTCGCTTTAGCATTCGACTAAACAATGGCCGAACTGTTGGTTATTTGAGCAGCGACTGGTGAAAACCAATAGACTGGCTCTATAATCTTCATTTTTGCGGATATTTATGGCCCCGAAAAACATTGTCATCGCCCTGGATGGCGTGGGCGGCACCGGCATCATGCCACAGCTGCTCAAGCTCGCTGTCAAAGTTTCGAAAAGCGAATTGCATGTGCAACGTTATTTTTGGACGCACGGCTACTTGCGGCCATTCCAAGATTTGCTCGACAAAGAACACATCGAGCGCAAAGGCGAGGAATTGGCGAAGATTATTCGCTCGGCCAGGGACGAAAGCAATCATGTACAAATCATCGCTAAAAGCGGTGGTTGCCTGGTGGCAGTCAAAGCTCTTGAGCAGCTCGATGCAGATGAAACAAGCCGCGTGATTTTGATGTCACCGGCCATATCGCCACATTACGATTTAAGCCCAGCTCTGGGCGCTGTGAGCGGCAAGATGATCTGTTTTCATTCACAGCATGACAAAGTGATTCTTGGACTGGGCACAAAAATTTTCGGCACCTCTGACGGAGTGCGGACGGTCAGTGCCGGCTGCGTTGGTTTTGCAAATCCGCCAAACACAAGTTTAAATCTGGACCAGTACGCCAAGCTTGAACAGCACAGCTGGACACCGTCTATGCTCAAACAACTTCACACCGGCCTGCATTCGGGGAACAGTTCTTTTCCCTGGATTCTCAAGCATATAGTGCCGATTCTGGCTGAGCGAGTGGATCTAGGAATTTGATAGTAAATGAGCGTAACAGCCCAATTTTCTCTAGAGAAAAAACATTCAACTATAAAATATAATATGCCAAAAAAAGAAAGAAAACCGGGAGTGGAGCGCTTGCGCACCCCACCCCCAGCTTTCAAGGTTCAGATCTAACGATCCGAATTTCAGGACCGATTTCAGGCCCGCTTCGGCACCACTCGCGGTACCACAACCGGAACCACCATCGGCACCTGACGATCGCGAGTGTGGCGGTCCTTGACAGCAGCAGCTGCTGTTGCCGATTCATGCACAGCCTCCACCTCATCATCTTCGATGACGAAGCTGCTCTTGCTGCTGGCAGTGACGCCGGCATCGAGCTTGTTCTGCGCGTCGGTTTCGGCCTGGCGGTTCTTCACCATGTCAGCGGTGATGATGGCCACCTTCGGCTCGTTGAAGACCACCGGCGCCAGCACCTGTTCCATGATCTCGCGCAGGGCTCGACCATTGGTGCCAGACTTGAGCGCGTCTTCGGCGATGGCCCGCAGTGAGCCCCTGGTGAAGCGCAGGTCGGTGGTGGCAGACAGCAGCAGAACCTTCTGTCCGACCAACGCCTTCTTCGGCTCCACCAGAATGCGCTCCAGCTGATCCGCCGTCAGAGTCTCGATCACCAGCCGAATGGGCAGGCGGCCGACGAACTCCGGAATCAGGCCGAACTTGACGAGGTCCTGAGCATCAGCGTCTTTCTGGTACTTACTGAACTCGGTTTCCTTGGCCCGCACTTCGGCGCCGAAACCGATAGACGACTTCTCATCAGCCTTTCGACGAGCGACGATTTCACCGAGGGCGGCGAACGCTCCACCGAGAATGAAGAGGATGTTCGTCGTATCGATGTCGATCATCTCGCTCTTGCCGCGGTTGTTGCCATCCTTCGGCACACTGATGACGGTGCCTTCGAGAATGGTGAGCAACTCTTCCTGCACCGACTCACCGCCCACGTCGAGCGAAGAATCTGCGCAGGCTGCGATCTTGTCGATTTCGTCCAGGTAGATGATGCCGTTCTGAGCACGCTCGACGTCGAAGTCGCAGGCGCGCAGCAGGCCAACG
>CASBPX010000062.1 GCA_949127735.1 Candidatus Obscuribacterales bacterium
CAGCTCAGAAACTTCATTGTTGGAGAGCCATTGCATGCTGTCTTGATTTAAAATTTGGTCGTTAGTAAAAGGTTGGTCAATAACACGTGGTTCAGCGTCAACCACTGGTTCGACATCATCGTTGGTAAATCGTCTGTTATTGCGCTCATTAACCGGCATAATATGGTGCACATCATCATCAAAGCGAGGATGGCTGCCGCGGCCGTGGTGCCACGGGTTATGATCATGCTGCTGACGAACTTCTGGTGAGAAAAAACGATCTGTGTTTATGCGAAATTGATGCTGATGCTGATGCTGATGCTGATCGCCGTTAGAATACGATGGCACGTTGTCACCTCTGTGTCCTCTGTCTCCTCTAAACGGGCCGCGACCGTCCATGTCATGATTTTGTCTGGGAGAATTATCTTGGTCAAAACAAATTTGCACGCTAGGCAAAGCGGCATCGGTAGATTTTGAACTGCAATCAATTCGGAAAATAATTTGAGTATCTGGGGTGTAAGCCTGGCAAGCTGCATCCCGCAAAGGGTTAGGGTTAGCATCGTTACCGCAAAAATTCTCAGCCTGAGACGACGGTCGCATAGAATCGTTCATAGAACACATAGAACCTCCAAATTGTTAAACATCGGAGAAACCGAAATAGTAAAAATCAAACACATGGCCCGAGAGCCGGCTTCAAAAACGTCGCCTTGTGGGTGTTTGCTTGATAGCACTTTAAGTTTGAAAAGTGACACGAGTGTGAAATTGAAAAGGCCAAGCCAACTTACGGTCGGCTGGCCTATAATAGAAGCGCTGTTGCGCACTGATGGGAATTTTAAGTATGGCCAAAATACTGCTGGTAGAAGACGATCAAGCCTTCGCAGGTATGGTCTCAGACTGGCTCACCAACGAAAGTCACACTGTCGAAACCTGTCATGACGGCAGCGCCGCTTTAGAACTAATTAAAACCTTTGGCTTCGATTTATTGATTCTCGACTGGCAGCTGCCGGGGGTTTCTGGGGTGGAATTATGCAAAGCCTATCGCCAGCTCAATGGTTTAAGCCCGGTAATTATGCTCACCGGCCTCAGCGACATCAATGATAAAACTAACGGCTTCGATTCTGGTGCCGACGACTACGTTACTAAACCATGCGACCTGCGTGAAATTTCAGCTAGAATACGCGCGCTACTGCGGCGCCCCGCCAAGTTTGACGGCGAAGTTTTGAAGGTGGCACACCTATGCTTGAACGCCGACTCACGGGTAGTAGAAGTAGCAGGCAACAAAGTTAATCTGCTGCCCAAAGAAGTGGCTTTGCTCGAATTTTTCATGCGTCACCCTGACCGCGTCTTCAATCAAGATGCCATTCTCGCGCACGTCTGGACTTCTGAGTCAGACGTCGGCCCCGAGACCGTGCGCACATGGATTAAAAGACTGCGAAAAAAAATTGATGTGGACGACAAGTCAGTAATTCAGACCATCTATGGTGTGGGTTATAAACTAACCAGCGGCAACTAGTTACTCAACTGGAAGTGACACTATAAAAGTGGTGCCCTTGATGCCGTCACTTTCTACGGCAATTGAGCCTTGATGCGCCTCGACAATGGCTTTAGCGATAGCTAGGCCCAGACCGGTTCCTGCACTTGCTTTTTCGCCACCAATTTGTTCGAAACGATTAAATATGCGGCTCTGATTCTCGGGGGCAATGCCAGGCCCCTCGTCTTTGACTGTAAACACAGCCTGATACTTTAACTCCTTGCAGGCCACAGTTATGGTTGAACCTACAGGCGTAAACTTTATTGCATTGCTAATCAAATTGACCATCACTTGCACCATTCTGCCCTGATCAACAACCAGATCGAAAGGCGAGCCCAGCTGCACTAGATTTACATCTTTGCGCTCGGCAATAGCACGCACAATATTAATGGAACTGGCCAATATGTGCGTCGAAGTAGCGTCTTGAGGTTCAAGAACCAGCATGCCTGATTCGGCTTTTTCTAAATCGAGTAAATTTGAAATTAGTCTGCTGACTAAATCTACACTCTCTTCTAATGCTCTCAGGCGGTTCAAACCTTTATCATTCAGCTCACCATAAATTTTCTCGCTCATCATCGACAAAAATGCTTGCACTGAATTGATTGGTGAGCGAATGTCGTGAGTAATCATCGACATAAATTCAAGCTTAAGCCGCTCTAGCTGCCGTCTTGATGTAATATCGTGAACCACACAAAAGTAATTTTTTTCTGTGGCCGACCAGTTAACGCGCCACAGCATATCGAGAGCCGCGCCGGTTGATGTGACAACACGATTCTCAATATTTTGCGCCTGACCCAACTGCTTGATTTCACTGAGCTTAACTCGCGTTTGCTCCCAATCGCCCGGCTCAATCAGTTCGGCCAGCCGCCGCCCCCTCAGCTCATCTTCAGCAAATCCCCAGAGTGTTTCTGCGGCATTACTGGCGGTGACAAAAGCAGTGTTAGCATCAAGCGAGCAAATGATGTCTTCAGCATTATCGAGAATGGCGCGCTCTTTCTGCCGTGCTTGAGCAAGCGAGCTAGACATGCTCGCCAGCGCTTTTTGCAAATCAGTCAGCTCATCATTGCCTGTGATTTTCCCCTCAATGGGTTTGTCCATAGCCAAATTGCGAGCGTTGCGCACAAGAGTATTCAGTCTGCTGGCGGTTTGCTTACTAAAATAAAAGCATAGACCTAGAGCCATAATCACATCTATTAACAGAAATAAAATCAAAACCAATTTCTGGCGAAGACGATTTTCAGCCTGCAGAGCGGGCCCCTGCTCTTCTAATTTGACAAAATTATTCATCAGCTGGTCGAGAGAATCGTGCATCACATGCAATTTACTTTGCACTTGAGTCAGTTTGACCATAATTGCTACATTGCTATTTGCCTTCGCATAATCTTTTAAATCGCGCATGGCATACCAGCTGGCGCGCCAGTCTTTCTCAAGTTTTTCAATCGATTGAACTTGCTCAGGATGCCCCTCAGCCAGCGCGCGCAATTTGGCAAATTCGCGCG
>CASBPX010000063.1 GCA_949127735.1 Candidatus Obscuribacterales bacterium
AGCAAAAACATCACGCAGCTCGGACAGCTTACCGGTCATAGCGAAATTGGCGCCCAATCAGCGCAAAAGTTTGATCTGGCGCTAGGCAATTTAGCGACGATAGTTGATAAAAACAAAGACAAACCAAAAGTCTTTTATTGTGTCTGGCCGCAGCCACTTATGACAGTGGGAAAGAATAGTTTTCTCAATGAAATTATCACTGCTTGTGGTGGCATCAATGTGGCGGGCGACATCAATGTCAGCTATCCAAGATTTAGCCTTGAGAAATTGGTACTTAGCAATCCAGATGTGATTATTTTGCCGTTTGAGGCTCGAAATCAATCTTTCATAAAAAGCCCTCCCTGGAGCCGGCTTAAAGCAGTTCGCGAAAATCGCGTTTATTATCTGCCTGATCAAAAACACGACATGCTCTCGCGCCCGACCATGCGTGTCACCGCTGGAATTGCCTGGTTAGCAGGTATCTGTCACCCAGGCGACAGAGCCAAACTTGAAAATTGGGCATATCAATTCGCCAGCTCATCTTTGCCGCACTCCTCCAATAAAGTTTCATTGCACAATGCTAATGTGAAATATTGAGCATTTTGCTGCTCAATATTCCAGCCCACAGTGCCTAAATTTGTTCATAACAAGCCGCGGGCAGGTCAAAATGCGCTATTTTGGCCAAAACCAACCCGGCCGGCGCACGTTTTAAGACCTCCGGCTGCTAATACGATTTATTTACCGTTATCAATGACTCAGGCCAGTGAGCTGTCAGCATCGCTATAATCGGCTAGTAGGGGCAAAGCTCCTTTTCTAGCGCTCCTTTTAAGGCGCACACACAGGTAACATGAATCACTTAGTTGTTAGCGGCATCAATTACCATTCAACTCCCATTGCCATTCGGGAACAGTTTTGTATTCCTGATTCCTGTATCGGACACGCCCTCGAAGGGCTGAAACGCTTTCCACACATAAAAGAAGCGGTGATCTTGTCAACATGCAACCGCACCGAAGTATATGCGGTTGTAGATGACGTCGCTGCCGGTCTCAAAGAAATCGACATGTTTTTCGGCTCGGTGCAGTCTGTAAGCGACCACGGAGCGCTCAAACCCAACTTCCGCCTTTTGCGCGATGATGTTGTTTTGCATCTTTTGCGGGTGGCAGCAGGCCTGGATAGCATGATTTTGGGCGAAAGTCAGATTATGGCTCAGGTAAAAGCGGCACACCAGGCAGCGTTAGAGCGCAGAACCGCCGGCCCGATCCTCGATATGGTCTTCAAACTGGCTCTCAATAACGGCAAACGCGTTCGGTCCGAAACTTCCATGGGCAGAAGAGCGATTTCGGTCAGCTCAGCAGCGGTAGAACTGGCCAAAGATCTCGTGGGCAGCCTCAAGAATAAGTCTATTGCCATAATCGGCCTGGGCAAAATGGGGCAAATTTGCACCAAGCATTTGCTCAGCGACGCCGGAGAAGGGCCAATTGTGCTCTTCAACCGCAATCAAGAAAGAGTGGCCGGTTTTCTTGCCAACAAACTCAACAACAAAGAACGCCTGAAAACAAGCTTTGCTTACGATGAGCGCACAGCCATCGCCGCGCAAGCTGACGTAGTAATTGTTGCCACTGGAGCGTCGCAATTTGTCCTCAACCGCAACGAGTTGGCCGCACAACGTCACGACAAATCGCCCAAACAAATCATCATCGATATTTCGGTGCCCCGCAACGTTGATCCGGCCATAGCAGAACTTGACGGTGTTAGCCTGTATGTGGCTGACGACCTGAGTAAAATTGTGGCTAAAAATTTGGCGCAGCGAGAAGCGCTGGTGGCAGACGCTGAGGTGATCATATATGAGAGCCTGGAAGAATATTACAATTGGGAGCGCTCACAATTAGTGGTGCCAACCATCGCCATTCTAAGAGAAAAAATTGAAGCCATTCGCCAGGAACAGATGTCCAAGAACAGCATTGTATCTGGTATCAACACAGTCGCTAGCGGCCAAGATATGGAAGTAATTAGCCGAGCCATTGTTAATCAGATACTGCATCATCCAACAGTGCAACTCAAGGCTACCAAAGACTACGAAATTTTGAGACAACAAGCCGAAGCGCTGCGCACTCTATTCAATCTTAATCCGTTGGCCACACTTACGGGCATGCCAAAAGCTAGTGATAAGCCATCAGCGATCTGCGCCGAAGCACGAAAAAACGCTGCAGCCTTCGAACATATTCGCGAATCGCAAGGCGAGCCTGGGGTATCAAAATCCCGTCCACTGCTCAATTAGATGAGCAATGACAGTGACTAGCTTGAAGACAAGCACCATACGCGTCGGTACCAGAGAAAGCAAACTAGCTCGTTTGCAGACCGATATTGTGATCTCAACTTTAAGCAATAATTTCCCTGACATTATTTTCGAAGTTCACCCCATCACCACCGGCGGTGACAAAGTTCTCGATCGTCCGATTGTAGAGCTGGGTACTCGCGGCGTTTTTGTCAAAGAATTAGAAGAAGCTTTACTCGAAAATAGAGTTGACTTTGTCGTACACAGTCTCAAAGATTTACCGACAGATTTGCCTGGTGGTTTGACACTGGCAGCGGTGCTCAACCGCGAAGATCCCCGCGATGTTTTTGTCAGCTTGAAGGCGCCTTCATTTATGGAGCTAACTCCAGGCAGCACTGTTGCTACCTCCAGTAGAAGACGCGCAGCTCAGCTCATGGCACTGCGCCAAGATCTGCGTTTTGTCGATATGCGCGGCAACATTCCCACACGCGTGCGCAAACTCGAAGAAGGTCAATGTGACGCTATGATCTTAGCGGCAGCCGGACTTTTGCGGCTGGAGCTGAACGACAAAATCACAGAGTACTTGAGCACTGATATTTGCACTCCTGCTGTGGGCCAGGGCGCTCTAGCGGTAGAGTGCCGCAGCGGCGACAAAGATATACTGTCGATGCTGAGTGCTGTGCAAGACCAGGTGGCCAAAGACGAAGTTACGGCCGAACGAGCATTTCTTGATGTTCTTGGCGGTGGCTGTTCAGTGCCCGCAGGAGCGCTTGGCCGAGTTAAATCACGCGCCGCCGATGAAGTCATTAACGAGCTGCTTTTTGAACCCAAAGGCGATATTCTCACTCTTTATGGCTGCGTAGCTGCCCTTGACGGCAGTGAAGTTTTTCGTGATTCCACAAGCGGCCCACCAGAGTATGCAGAACAGCTGGGCAAAGCGTTGGCCAAAAAAATGCAAGATGCCGGCGCTGAGAAAATCTTAGCAGAGCTGAGATTGACCACACCAAATGTGGTATCACCACCGTGAAGCAACAGGGTGCGGCCGCGGGCGCACTTGGCGGGCTGCGTGTGCTTGTCACTCGGTCTGACGATCAAGTAGACAGCTATAAAGAACAGCTTGAAAAAGCCGGCGCTCTAGTTGCCGATTTGCCCGTGATCGGCATTAAACCGGCCAGCGACTATTCGTCACTTGACGCTGCCCTGAATCATATTTCTAATTACGACTGGATTATTTTCGCCAGTCAAAACGCTGTCAATTACACAATGGCGAGAGTGAAGCACAAAGGCCTGGATCAATCATGCTTCGCTCAAACAAAAATTGCCAGCATCGGACCGGCCACCAGCCAGCTACTGGCAACATTTGGCTTGCCTGTGGCTTTTCAGCCCAGTGTCTTTGTCGCAGAAAATTTTGTCAGCGAATTTCCTGGTTATCCGAGCTTAGAGCAAACTCGCATACTGTGGCCGAAAGCCGATATCGGCCGCAAAATTATTGCTGAAAAACTGGAAGCAGCCGGAGCCCAAGTAGACACCGCCGTCACTTATCAAACGACGATGCCTGACAATGCCGAACAAGCGGCAGGCAATCTTGTCTATCTGCTCGAAGCAAAATCAATTGACGTAATTACATTGGCAAGCGCTCAGACCGCCAAAAATTTAGCACTGCTTCTCGACATGGGATTGCAACAGAAGTTTGCATCGAGCGGCGGAGTGACAGACAAGGACCAGGCAAAAAAGCGCTTGTTGAGTTCAGTAAAAATTGCAGCGATCGGACCAATAACCGCTACAGCAGCGGAGCAAAGCCTTGGCCGGGTCGACATAGTCGCCACCCAACATACCCTTGACGGGCTGACAGAAGCACTCTTGGCATCATTAAAATTCCCACAGAATCAGCAATGAGACCTCTCTGAATCCATCTATGTATTTAGATGCGATATATTTAGTAGCGCTGTTAAGCAGCAAATTTGCAACGAAAAGGACAATTTGATGAAAGAGATTGTTTCGCCCGCCAGAGACACTGAACAAGGCAACAGCACTTATGTCTTGCCGCGCGTCACTCCCACCATGCGCATGCGCCGTTTGCGCGCCAAAGCGCCGCTTCGGGCCATGGTTCGCGAAACACACCTGCGCGTTGAACAGTTGATTTATCCCTTCTTTATTGTGGAAGGTTCAGGCGTCAAAAAGCCCATCAGCTCAATGCCGGGCATTCATCAACAAAGTATTGATGAAATGTTGAAAGAAGCCGACGAGGCAGTAAAACTGGGCCTCTCCGCCGTTTTGCTTTTTGGCATTCCTTCTAGCAAAGATTCGCAAGCAAGCGGCGCCTGGTCAGACAACGGCATTGTTCAGCGCGCCACGCGTGAATTGAAAAAACGTTACCCTGACTTGCTCGTTATTGCCGACACTTGTCTTTGTGAATATATGGATCACGGCCATTGCGGCCTGGTTCACGAGGGCAAAATTCTCAACGATCCGAGCTTAGAAATTCTTGCTCGCTCAGCTGTTTCTCAAGCTGCTGCCGGCGCCGATATTATTGCTCCATCAGACATGATGGATGGCCGCATCGCAGCTATCCGTGCAGCTCTTGATGCCAATGGTTTCGAAAATATTCCAATTATGGCTTACAGCGCCAAATTCTCCTCTGGACTTTATGGACCATTCAGAGAAGCTGCTGAGTCAGCGCCTCAATTTGGCGACCGCAATAGTTATCAAATGGACCCTGCCAATGGCCGAGAAGCCCTGCGCGAAGTGCTCCTCGACATCGAGGAAGGCGCCGACATTGTCATGATCAAACCAGCTTTGCCTTACCTTGACGTCATCAGCCAGACTCGCGAACTAACCAAACTGCCCATTGCCGCCTATAATGTTTCTGGTGAGTACTCAATGGTTAAAGCAGCTGCTGCCAACGGCTGGATCGACGAGAAACGAGTGGTCATGGAGTGCTTAACGGGCATAGTCCGTGCAGGTGCCGACATGATTATCACCTATCATGCCAAAGACGTAGCTCAGTGGCTCAAGTAAGGGTCTAAGATGAAGACAAGCACAGCTTTTCAAATCAGTTTCGCCAACGCATTTGCTGACCTATATCTAGATAAAGAAAACGGCGAATTTGCCCTTGATTTTCGCCGCCAGGAAGTAACAATTTACCTGAACAACACTCAGTATCAGGCACTTGTCTTGCTGGTGCAGCAAAGCCTTGAAGACGAAACGTTTATTGAATATCTCGATTGGCAAAAAGATCCGTTGCAATGCGAAGAAAATCAGATGTTCGAAGTCTGCGGGCCAGATCACATGGTTTGCATGTCTTGCTCGCCTAATTGCGAGCGAGTCAAACTTACTTTTGATATTGGTCTGGCAATTGATCTTTCTTTCGCTGACTTCCAGGGTCTTGCCAGTTTAATCAAAGAAGCTCAAGCCGATCTTGAATGGCGCCGCGAGCTGCTGCGCTTAAATAGTGCTGATACCGATGTCGATTCAGACAGCGACAGCCCGCCCGGGTTTGCCGCTGGTGGGCATGACTAGGGTTAAGTCAACTCTTTAAAATTGGCAATTTTGCGCTTGAGCAAATCATTTGTCGAAGCCGCAGCCATGCGATCAGGAAAACATCTTTTGGGTATAACCCACATAGCCCGCCCTTGAGCGCCATAAAGAAGGATGTATTCAACTTCGGTTTCCCAGCATTCTTGAAAATGCCACCAGGTGACGACAGAATATTTGTCACCCATGCTCAAACCGCAAGAGTCTTCAGTCAGTTGAAAAATTATTGGCTTAGTCAAGCTGGTATCGCTTTTAATTCGCCGCATAATGGTTTTAAACAGCGTCAGCGCATGAATGAGCAAAGCCGGCACGTACAGAAGAAACCACATGCCGTATTGACGCAAAAGTCCCATAGTAAAATCTAATCCATCGGCAATATAACCGATGGTAAACAAAGCTAGTGGTATCAGCAAAGCGTGAAACAAATAAGCCTTACCCAAAAGCGGCAACTTTTTGCGAAAGAAATGAATTTTCTCAGCGTCAATAATTTCTTCTGCATTGTAAGTCACTTCTACAGCCAGTCCTGAAGCTGCTTTTAGATCGACTACCGTCGAATTTTCCTTTTCGCGTTCAGCTTCGCCAGACAAAATTGCAGAAAGTGGAGGCTCAGAAGCAAGAATTTCAGCGGCATTTACTTCTTCGGCATCAAAAGAATAAGGGTGCTCTGTGTTAGTCATAGTCTCACTAATACCAAGCTGTGATGTCGTAGTTTTCACTTCATCCACTGGAGATTTATATTCTTTGCCGTCAACGATGATCGACAAAACTCCTTGCTTCTCATAAGTAAAGCTGCTATCGGCACGACCCTTGCCTACATGCTTATAGCCTGCTATGTGGTCCTTTAAAACGCTTCGCACTGCTTTGACTTCAAGGGGCGAGGCAAAAGCACGCTTGGGAAGAATGAAAATTTCGTTGGCACTAGAGCCCACGCAAAAACTTTCGTCTGTTTCTAAGCCGATAGATAAATGCTTCCAGTCAATGGTGCCTGATCCGCCAGTAGAAGTGACCTTTAAGCCACTTTCAGAAAGTATGAAAGTCATGGGCATGTGAAAAACCGGTCTTCTTGAATAACTATCCATGGCGCTTTGCTTGGCTAGCATCCAGATCACCATTGTGGAAGCAATGGGCATCACAATTGGAGCCAGTAAGGCCAGAAAGAAAATCAAAGTCTCAGAAAAGCTCGAGTTTGTTGGAGTTTGGTGGGTAGTAACGAAAACTACAATACAAAAAACAGGTATGACGAAAGTGAAGCTGAAAATCGCCAGTAAATCACGTGGCATTATCACGTCTTTGTGTACTGCCCAGTAACCGCTATTTACTTCTTCGGGCTGATATTTAACAGAAATAAAAACTGGATCAACCATTAAACAAAGGATTCCTATTTAGTGGCAAAAACAACCGGTGAATCGTACTCGACACCCTGGTGTTTATACACATGGCTAAAGCCTGCTGCCAGACAAAGTTTGGTCAATTCTTCAAAACTAAAGATGCAACCATCTGTAGTGGCGAGGTACATATTTAAACCAAACATTAACGGATACGGCGGGGCGGTACGTGCGTCGTTAGGCATATACTCCGCAATCTCGAGAGTGCCACCGGGCTTCAGGGCAGCGAAACAATAGGCGAGCAATTTTTTGGTCATATCCAGACCTTCAGAATGAAGAATGTGACCGAGAATAACCACATCATAAAGATCCGGCGTTAGCTTGATTTGCCGCCAGTTGCCGGGCACCTCTGTATATTGGCTGGCCACACCGAAGCGCTCAGTGATGCGTCTGGTTACCGCCAGCACAGCCGGAAAATCTAAAGCAGCGACATGATTGTCGCGATTGTCTTGAGCAAATGGAATGCTCCAGACAGCAGAACCCGCGGCCAGATCTAATACATTAAGGGCGCGCTTTTCGCCTTTACTACGCTCTTTCAAATATTTGACGACATCAGCGGCAATACAATAATTGAGAGGGACAATAGCCTCAGCCAAGTGGGGGAAAATTTCCTCTGCTTTGGCATCCACGTTGACCTCCATCACCGGTTTGCCTGTGCGTATGGTCTCGCGTAGATTTCTCCACATTTTATCCAGTTCATCATGCTGCTTAAGGTACATGCCCATGAATAGTGGGCTTTCGGCGATCAGATAAGTCTGCGAAATCATGTTTAGCTCGTATACTGGCTCGCTGCTGCGGGCATGGCCATTAAGATCGGCTCTGTCTAAAAGTTTCAATGCCACCAGCGAATCAACTAATAAAGCTACGCCTTTTTCTTCGAGCTTCAGTTTTTTTGCCATTGATGCAGCTGACGACGGGCCGGCTGCCAGAGCCTCGAATATTCCCAATTCAACAGCACTCTTCAAAACTTGAATAGACCAGCTGCCCTGCAAAATATTTGAAATCGTGGTTGGTGGCATCAAGCGCAAAGTCGACAGATATTTCAACATATAATTTTCTCCGCCTTTTGCCAGTTTAAAAGTATTGATACTACCAACAGTGCCATAGACTGCGAATCATCCGTTTGGTTGCAACCAGGCAAAAATTTGCTTGCAATCAGGCAAAATCGTCTCACACATTAATGCCACAGAGGGGCAATAAACTACTCCCTTTACTTCTCATGCAAATGGTAATGCAAAAGCCGGTATTTACAATGCACTCCCATTGATAGGCTATTTCGTCTATAATTCTCAAACAGATCGTTGGGTGGCGGCGGAGGCCGACGAACCTGGTCAGGGGGGAAACCCAGCAGCCATAAGTTGAATCTACGGGTGTTGCCCAGCGGTCTGCTTTACACATTAATCTACGACGACGACGATAAAAAAAATGCCGAAATCAAAAAGCTCGAAAGAGGCCGAAGACACGCAGCAAGAACCAAGCCGCACTCTGCTGGGGCAAATTCTCGTAGAACTTGATTACATCACCATCTATCAACTCGACGAGTCTCTTCGCATTCAGCGCGAAGACAAAGAGCACGATAGAGATCCTAAGCCGCTTGGACAAATTCTTTTGGAGTTGGGCTTCATTGGCCCCAACCAGTTAATCCGAGCGATTCAGGTTCAAGCTGAATACCGCAAGGCTCAAGCCGGTAAATAGGGTATTCCCGATTCCAAGAGGCTACATAAGAGGTTAAACTTCTTATGGATCTTTTGTTAGGTGTCATTGGTTTGGATTGGCGGTAGCTCTTTGAATCTAAGCTCAAGGCTCACTTTTGCGCTCATTGCCGTAGTGGTGATCGTGGTCACTGGCCACGTGCTTTATTCCGTCTATTTTGATTTCAGAGTGACGCGCCTTGACGCCGCCGGCGCCGTGGCTAACGTTAAAAATCCGCGCTTGACCAGAAGTTTGCTTGCCGCTCAAGAGCAGACTGAGCTTTTGAATGCTCTGCTGCTCAAAGACCCCCGGTTCCTGGCTGCGTTTGACAGCAAAAACAAAAGCGAAGCGGCTGCCGCTGTTAAGGCCAATGAAGACAAACTATTTTTTCCCGGCAGTGTACAGCTGACTGATGACAAAGGCATTGTCATCTTTAGCACCGAAACACCAGGTATATCCGGCTATTCCATCAAAAAAGACAGCCCTGCCATTGATACGGCACTGGCTGACAATTTCTACCAGGGCGCAACATTCAGCGAAAAAACCGGCAATCTCTCCATCAGCACGGTAAAGCCATTTACAAGCAACGGTCGTAAAGGTGTTCTTGCGGTCAATCAACCGCTCAACACCGATTTTCTCACCGCCCTTGCCTCAAGATACGGCATTGAAGATCCGCGCTTGTTGGGTGTAGAGCTAGCTGTCTACTCCAGCCAGAAAAACAATACAACCGCGTGGTCGCAAGGCATTAATCAGCTCAGCGGTCCGAAAAAATTTCTGCTCGATTTAAACTCGCACGACGCCGGCAAAATTCTCAACCGCACAACTTTTGGCATTGAGCAGCTAGACCGTCTACTGGTTCCAGCATTAGGTTTTGAGAAAGACAGTGCCTGGTGGAATTATTTACCCTTGACGCACAACAAGCAGCTGATTGGTTACATTCTTGTTTGTAAACCTGTACCCAGTGAGCAGTCTAAAATCATCGAAGTGGTTTTATTGGGTGGATTGGTTGGTATCTTCGGTGGTATCGTCGGTGCTTTTCTAGCCACCAGAGTAGCTCAATCAGTTGATGCCCCGCTGCGCTTTTTAGTAAAACGCACTCAGGCAATCGCCAACAATAAACAAGTGATACCACCATTAGAAGGACTGTCAGGCGACTGGCTGGAACTCGGTGAATTAATTGATACGGCAGTGCTCTCAATGCGCTCGACGACGCAGAGTCTAAAAATTCAACTGAACAAACAAGTTGAGGCAGTGAAAGAACGAGGTTTGATCGCCGAACAATCAACAATGCAAGTCGACACACTAAATCGCCAAATAACAACGCAAGCGCAAAAAGTAGCTGAGCTATCGCGTCACGTCAATCAGGCTGGCCGCCAGGCATCAGTGCTGCAACAACAGCTTGATGCTGTTCTGCAAAGTTCTACAGAAGGCTTTTTAATTCTCGATCAGTACGGCAATATTTTGCATGCAAATCCGGTATTTTTAAATTGGACAGGCGCCACTGAAGGTGAAATCGCCGGACGACTTTGCTTTGATCTTGTTCTCAAGCCGGGTGAAACACCCCAGAGCCATGGTCTGGGCCAGGCCTTCGCTCAACACGGCGGCGACCCGAATGCGCTTATCAATCAGTTTTACCCGGAGGGAGTAGTTTTTCATCGCGGCGGCGACAAAACCTATCAGGTGATGGCACATCTGCAGCCGCTTTCAGGCGATGACGGATCGATTATCGGTTACATCATGGTGCTGCGTGACAAATCGCTGCGCAGCGAAAATCAACTGTTGCGTCAAGAAATCGTCAGCATGTTGCAAGACAACGTTAGAGGTCCGCTAACCGGTGCAGAAGACAGCTGGCATGCCATTCTTGCCAATGCACGCAACACGATGCACCCTTCCGTTGGACAGGCCCTGGCCGAGTTGCATTTGCACTACGAACAACTAGTGGGAGTGGTCGACAGTTTACTGATGATGTACGGCGGGTTCGTGCCGCCACAGACAACGCAAAAAGAACAAATCGCCATCACTCGACTGGTTGCCGATTGTCTAGAAGAAGTAACTCCACTGGCCCGAGATCGTCAGCTATTGCTCGATTATAAAACCGTGACCGGGCTACCGCCTATTAGCGGCAACAGAGAAGCTATTACTGGAATATTGAGACAAGTGCTCGAGCGCATGATTATGGTCACCGCAGCTGGTGGCAGAGTGCGGGTAGAAAGTCAGATGCGCGGCAACGAAATGCGCATTGGCGTATCAAGCTCAGGGCCGGCATTACCCGAGTCAGAAATTGCCGAAATGTTCATTGGTTTTGTCGAAGGCAGGCACAGTCAAGACACATACGGTTCGCGCTTATCAATGTACTTAGCGCGCAACAACGTCGAGCGCCTTGGTGGCAAAATTTGGGCGGAATCAGAAGCCGGTCGCGGCACCACCACTTACTTTACTTTGCCGACCAATTAAACTGTATGGCGGCGGTGGAAACAGCAGAAAAGCCTGACGCCCAGCCAGCCGGAAGCGCACCTAAGTGGCTTCTATTCTTTGTCTCTTACTTTTTCTTTGGTTTAATTAATGGCACTGTAATTGGCCTCACCCCTGAAAACGAGCACTTAAACGGTCTGGCTCAAATTTTGTTTTTTTGGAGCCCGATTATAGTTTGCATTACCATCGCCCGCTTTGCTGCAAACAAGCGCAAAAAAATGCTTTTGTTGCTGGCAGCGTTTCCCACCTTGTGGTTTGCTGTGCTGCCAACTGTAATGTCAGGTGCCTGGAACATGCTGACCAGAGGCAATAACCCCAGCGTCAGCCTGGTTTCAGAGTCGAGTGAAGGCGAATGGGAAATTTGCCAATATCATTTCACCCCTAAAGGATTTGGCGAGCCAAACGATTATCAAACTAGAGAAAAATCGGTTGGTTTTGGTTTTAAAATTGTGCGCAAGATTTAAAATGTTGTGCACAATTTGAAAGTTATTGGGCGTCATTATCGGGGTGGGAGAAAACGCGACAAATCCTGCTTAAAGAAAAACCTCGTGTTTTTCTTTAAAGCACTTTTATTGCAAAAAACCGATCTCCTGACCAAATCAAAGCAGACCTGACCAGCTCAGGCCTCGGCAGTAATGGAATGAATACGTTCTTCCACAGCTTTAGCTTCATCGGCACGAAGAGTTTTGCGCAACATTATCTGATAGTTTTTCAAAATCGGCACCAGATCAGCGTGCTTATCACCAAGCGATTTCTCGCGAATTTCTAAAGCGCGGTGAAAAAGAATCTCTGCTTTTTCCCAGCGTTTTCTGGCACAATTCAAAACCGCCAGATTATGCAGATTGATGGCGGTCTCCAGATGTTCTTCGCCATATAAAGCGAGCTTTATATCTAGACAGCGCTCATAGAGATTGTCGGCGAGAAAATATTTTCCTTGCAATTGATAAAGCGCAGCCAGATTGTTCAAGCTCTTGGTCAGGCGCACCAGATCCTCTGCTTCCACATCAACTATTTTGTAAGCGGGGCGCAGAAACTGGGTTGGGCTCTGGGGCTTTGTATCAATAGCAGACTTGGCCAGAGTGGCGATTGACTCGATTATGCTTTTATCTAAATCTTCTTTGGCTTCTTCTGTGACCACACCAGACAATTGTTCGGCCATGATCAGAGCTTCAGTGAAGCGCATCTCAGCTTGTGTATATCGACGAATCTCAAAAGCAGAGTGGCCCTCTTCTGAAGCTGTTTGCCATTTTTTGATTTCGGCCTGCCGTTCAGCAGAATCTGCTGTGGCCGCTGTCGTTGTTGCTGTGCCGTCGTTTGCGCTCATCGGGTAGTCTCGCTGAAAAGTCTGCGTATTAGTTGAACCGGCCTCTAGAGCCTGTCGCATAAGTATAGCCACAAAATTCATTAAATGGCTCTTGCGCATACATACGTTTGTATGTATATTGAGAATATGCCCACAGTTACTGAAATAGAAGCCAAATCAATCTTAACGCCGCAAAAGGTCGGCTCCCTGGCCAGCCACTTCGATTATTCGCTTAATCCCTATGCCGGCTGTGCCTTCAAATGCTCTTATTGCTACGTTCCGAGCTTTCCTTCCGCCCGCCATCAACCAGAAGATTGGGGGGAGTGGGTTGAAGTCAAGGTCAACGCCGCAGCTCTGATTCGGCGTGACCGCACAAAAGTATTCGGGTCGAAAATATTTTTTAGCTCCGCCACAGACCCTTATCAATACTTAGAACTTAAATATCGACTGACCCGCTCATGCCTGCAAGAATTATTGCGCTATCATCCGGCTCAGCTGGTGATGCACACACGCAGCCATCTGATTTTGCAAGATACAGACTTACTCAAACAATTCGGCGATCGGCTCTCTGTGGGAGTAAGCATCACCACAGACGACGACAACATTCGCGCTGAGTTCGAGCCCAAGGCTCCAAGTATCGGTCGCAGACTTGAATTGATTCGTGCACTGAGTGAAGCGGGCATACAAGTCAATGCTTCTCTGGCTCCACTACTGCCTCTCAATGCCGATAATTTGATTGATCAAATCGAACCTTATGTAGGAAGAGTATGGCTTGATCAAATGCGCTATCTGGGTGCCAACAATCGCCCAGACCTGCTGGAGAAATACAAAGATTTTTTTGAAGAGCGCAATTATGAAAAGGTAATTGCCGACATTCGAGCAAGACTTAGTGATGACGGCATTCCGGTGCGCTCATCATTTAAAAAGAGCCGAGCTTCTTAAAGCGGCAATATCGCGGTAGTATAAACTATGAAAAGGCGCGTCCGATCTATTGAAGACGCCGTGGCAACAATGTCTAGATGACAAAATCAAGGCTCTTATTTCAAAACGATCACCAGTCGTGGTGGCATGTCAAATAAGATAAGAGATTTACCGTAACTGATAAAACAAAGAGCCCAATGAACAGAAGAACGTTTATCAAAAGCAGCGCAATTGTCTTGCTCAGCGGAGGTTTCACAATCAATCTCAAACAATCTCTTGCAGCGACCGTGTCAATTGGCCCCTTACTTGACCCCTGGACAGGTGCTCATGCAGGTACACCAAGATTTGACTTAGTCAAGAAATCTGATTTTAAATCAGAATTATTAAAAGGCATGGATCTGAAGCGTGCCGAAATCAATGCAATCACCAGCCAAACAGCTTCACCAACCTTTGAGAACACCATGGCCGCACTTGAAGACTCGGGCCGCCCACTAACAAATGCCAGCCGCGTCTTCTCGGTCTACACTTCGACAATGAATGACAAAGAGATGCAAGCGATAGAAACAGAAATGACTCCGCTGATGGCAAAATTTGAAGATGAAGTAGTGCAGAACAATAAGCTATTTGAACGCATCAAAGCGGTATACGATCTACGCGAACTGAGCGAAACAGCAAATTTAAATGCTGAGCAAAAGCGAGTGGCAGAAGTCTACTACAAAACTTTCACTAGACAAGGTGCCGGGCTCGATGAAAAGAAAAAGGCCCGTTTGCGCAAAATCAACGAAAAGCTAGCAAACTTATTCACTAGTTTTCAGCACAATCAATTAGCCGATGAAGAAAAGTACACCCTGGTGTTAGAAAATGAAGGCGATCTAGACGGGCTCTCAGACGACCTGCGTGCAGCAGCCGCTGCTCAAGCTGAAGCTCACGGCCTGAAAGGAAAATGGATATTAACCAACACCCGTTCTTCCATGGAACCATTCCTGGTATTTTCGACTCGCCGCGATTTGCGAGAGAAAGGTTGGCATCTTTGGACTCACCGTGGTGACAATAATGATGCCAACGACAACAAGAAAAACATAAGCGAAATTTTGAGGCTGCGTAGCGAGCGAGCGCACATACTCGGCTTCCCTACCCATGCACATTGGGCCGTTGATGACAGCATGGCAAAAACACCTGACGCGGCCATGAAGCTGATGCTGCGAGTTTGGAAAGCCGCAGTCAGTCGCGTCAATCTTGAAGTCAAAGACATGCAAGCAATCGCTGACAAAGAAAACGCCAAAATTACAATCGCACCCTGGGACTATCGTTACTACGCAGAGAAAGTACGGTTAGCCAAATATGACCTTGATCAAAATGAAGTAAAAGAGTATTTGCAACTCGACAAAATGCGCGAAGGCATGTTCTGGGCAGCCAGGCAAGTTTATGGTCTCGATATGGTCAAAGTTGACGGGCTGACGGTGGCTCATCCAGACGTGACAGTGTATGAAGTGCTACGCGATGGCAAGCAAATCGGCCTCTGGTATTTTGACCCTTATGCTCGTGAGGGCAAAAAATCAGGCGCCTGGATGAGTGAGTATCGCACGCAAGAAAAGTTCCGCATACCAGTCACACCTATTGTTTCAAACAATTGCAACTGCATCAAAGGCAAGCCCGGTGAGCCCGTGTTAATCTCATGGGACGATGCCACCACACTATTCCACGAGTTCGGCCACGCACTGCACGGCCTACAATCTAACGTCAACTATCCATCACTTGCCGGCACAAACACAAAGCGTGACTTTGTCGAATTTCCCAGTCAGGTGAATGAGCGCTGGTTGCTGACAAATGAAGTATTGAAAAAATTCGCACTGCATTACAAAACCGGCAAACCGATTCCTGAAGAATTAGTCGCCAAAATCAAAAACTCCAAAACCTTCAACCAGGGGTTTAGAACGGCAGAGTATCTGGCTTCAGCGCTGTACGACATGAAAATTCATTTGGCTGCAACAGCAGACGAAACAATCGACGCCGGTAATTTTGAAAAAGCAACCATGAACGAAATTGGCTGCCCTAAAGAAATAGTGATGCGCCATAGACCAACAGCTTTTGCACACATCTTTGCCGACGACGGCTATTCATCAGGTTACTACGCTTATATATGGGCCGACACAATGTCGGCTGACGCAGCAGAAGCTTTTATTGAAGCTGGAAGTTTCTATGATCGCAAAACATGTGATCGTTTTGCCGACACAATATTCTGCGTCGGCAATTCGGTTGCACCAGATATAGCTTTCCGCAACTTCCGCGGACGCGATGTTGATACCAATGCCTTGATGCGAGATCGGGGTTTTCCTCTTTCTTAAAAGGTCACTTTATGTTCTCTGCTTAAGAATTTCTCTTGCCTTTGACCAATGGGCCTAAGGTGCTTCGATCGGCAGCCACCGAATATAGTGCCCTAGCTAAACCGAAATTACGCGATCGCCGCCGCGCATTAATGCTGTTTCGAGTGCCTCGATAGCGCAAGCAATCAAAATGTCATAATCGTCGGCATGATCAGGGTAAGTGGCAACACCGATGCTGACTGTGACTGAGAAGTTTTGACCGTTATGATTAATGGCCTGACTGCCCACACGCAAACGCATGCGTTCGCCCACAAGCGAGGCTCCCGCAGCATTGGTCTGTGGCAAAATCACCGCATATTGCCACTGGTTATATTTAGAAGCAACGTCTACTTCGCGCAGAGCGCCACGAATGGCGTGAGAGACAATTTTTTGAATTGCTTCGGCGGTGAGGGGGCCAAATTGGCTGGCTAGCTCGTCATAACCGTCGACGCTCAGTAAAACCAGAGAGGCCGGATGTTTATAGCGCTTGGCTCTGGCCAGCTCGGCCTTGAGCTCTTTGACGAAGGCGCGATGATTGTAAAGTTCGGTTATGGGGTCGAGCAGAGCCAACTTTTCAATATCTTCGCCTTTGGCGGCGGCAAGGCTGACCTGCTTCGTTACCAGCGCAGTTTGCTTCTCATAATCACGCACCCGTTCGAGCACCGACGAATTGGCAGCAATTCGCTCAGCCAGCTGTGGTCTGTGCTGGCGCAAATCAGACAAAACTCTAGTAAACAGCGGCTCGCCCGTGATTTTTGCCGGGGTGCTGGTGGGCTCGTTGGCCATGCTCATCCTTAACTCAGTGCTATTAATTTACAGCAGAATGACTATTTCTGTTTGCCGCGTTTAATCAATAATCTCTTAATTGGTTTGCTTCTCGATATATGGCGCTCGATGATATCAATGCAATCGACTTCGGTAACTCCACCATAACTAACGGAGACCTTCTCTTTAGTTCGCCCTTTAGACTTGCTTTTGGCGTCGATTTGTACCACCGGCCCA
Source organism: Candidatus Obscuribacterales bacterium (assembly GCA_949127735.1). Classification (GTDB taxonomy): domain Bacteria; phylum Cyanobacteriota; class Vampirovibrionia; order Obscuribacterales; family Obscuribacteraceae. The sequence goes on from CASBPX010000063.1 coordinate 16,927, forward strand.
TGCTTACAAAGCCCCAGGCAGTCGGTTTTCTTCACTTTCAAAACATAATCTAGCTGCGCCTTCTCAATGGTTTTACGCAAGAAAGTGAGCACATCTTGCGAATCACGCGCGGAACAGTGCTTGCCTCTAGTGCAGACGAGTAATTTTGTGCACGCGCTTCCCACAAATTGTCCCCGATGCAAGCCGGATAGCGATCTTGAAATCTACCGTTGAAATCTATAAGCGAATTCTAGTCGAATAAAATCTCACTGCACGAGAATCTAAAGCTATTGACAATTAAATTCTATGTAATCAGGTTGTCGATTTGCACTTTAACGCTGTGATCAGCGTTAATGCCAAAAATACGTGTGAAGAAATAGTATTCAGACTCTATTGTGCGAATGATATTTTCTGCTTTGCGAAAACCGTGAGCTTCACCTTCGTAGGCTATATAGGCGACAGGAATCCCCTTTGCCTTAAGGGCATTGACCATGGCCTCTGCTTGATTGGGCGGCACAACTTTGTCATCAAGACCCTGAAAAAAAATAACTGGGCAATTGAGCTTTTCCACATGGTTAATGGGCGAACGGGCAATGTACAGATGGCGACCGGCCGGATAAGGCGCCACAAGATTATCTAGATAACGCGCTTCAAATTTGTGGGTATCGCGCGCCAGTGCCTCAAGATCTCCGATACCATAATGACTGGCACCAGCTTTGAATGTATCTGTAAATGTCAGAGCGCAAAGCACTGTATAACCGCCGGCGCTACCGCCGGTAATGGCCACCCGCGCACCATCGGCCAGACCGTTGCTCACCAGATATTCCACACAATTGCGGCAATCTTCTACGTCGACCACGCCCCAATTGTCGTTCAGTCTCTTGCGATACTCGCGGCCAAAACCAGTGCTCCCGCCATAGTTGACGTCGACGATGGCGAATCCGCGTGAGGTCCAGTATTGAATACCAAGCGAAAGGCTGCTTGATGCCCCGCCAGTGGGGCCGCCATGGCATTTCACCACCAGTGGTGGCGCTTCCCCGGCTAAAGATTTGCAATTGGGGTTGGTTGGCGGATAGTAAAAGGCAAAAGCCGTTTTGCCACCAGCAGTGGGAAATTCGATAACTTGCGGCACTGACATATAAGCCTGGTCGGGCAGCTCTTCCGCCGCACTTTTAATTATGTTAAATGCTCCTGATTGCAGATCATATTCCACCACGCACTGCGGCAAAGAGGCAGAGGCGGCAAGCATAGCCACGCGATTTTTGCCCGCGATCAGATACGAAAATTCGGTGAATGGCGAGTCTATTTCTACC
>CASBPX010000064.1 GCA_949127735.1 Candidatus Obscuribacterales bacterium
GTAACAATGCTTTAGCGAGCAAGGGCTCAGCTTTGTCAAAAGTACCTTGTTGGAATTGTAAACCGGCCAGGCTGGTGAGATTCTCGGCCAGTTTGAGCGGCTCTTGCACTTCAGCATTTTCCAATATAGTGATAGCACGAGCAATCAAAGGTTCTGCGTCACTGAAAAGGCCTTGAACGCACATAACCCCGGCCAGGTTATTCAAATCGTCTACCACTTCCGGATGTGACGATCCGAGCTCGCCCTGACGCCAGGACAAAATACGTTCGTATGCGCGCTGGGCTTCTGGATAATTCTCTTGCTCATAATGCATCTCAGCCATTTTAGTCAAGGCCGAAGACATGGATGAAATTTGTGCCGCTTTAGCAGCAGCCACTTCAGCCTCATTCATCTTGTTCAAGCGGGAACTGCTGGCACCAGGCTTGACAGCAGCTGCAGGCTGATTGGCACTAAAGCTGACTTCGGCCGTAACTGCAGCGGGGCGAGAGGCAGCTGGTGTTGGAGTTGGTGCTGGAACTGGAAATTCAGCTGTTGGCGCTGGAGCAGGTTTGGGCTCTGGTGTTGGAGCCGGTTTCGGCTCTGGCGCTGGAACTGGAGCAGGAACTTCAGCTGCCGGTGCTGGAGCCGGTCTCGGCTCTGGTGCTGGAGCCGGTCTCGGCTCTGGTGCTGGAATTGGAGCAGGCTCTGGTGCTGGAGCCGGTTTCGGCTCTGGAGGTGCCGGAGCAGGCACCACCACCGGTGCAGGCACACCCTCCGCGGGCAAGGTAGGCCGGTCAAATTCGCCTGTTCTCTCCAATTTGATATTAGAAAACAGTGAGCGCAAATCAACTTCCTCCTCTGGCTTGCTTTCTACTAAATCAGCACCGTTGACATTAGTTTCGCCACCGGTTAACTGAGCCATCAATTGCTCTGCCGACTGTACTGCTTCTACTGGTGATGGGGAAGGCGCTGGATCGATGACACTGTCCGGAGCGGGTTTCACATCTTGTAAGCTAAACTCAAGATCAGCAATCACAGCCGGCTTTTCATCAAGATTAAGCGCTGGTGGCTGGTCGAAAGTGTTTTTAAGATCAATATTGAATTCGGCGGCACTCAGTAAGCTATCTAAGCCAGGCACACTAGAGTCGTGAGAACGGTCCAGCGGAGCGTGGAGAGAATCAAGCAAAGGATCATATGCAGGTTTTTCATATGCAGGTTTTTCAAATGCAGGTTTTTCAGGAACTGTTTTTTCAGGCACGGGATCTACCAGCGCATCGCCCGTGGTGCCCAATAATCCAGCGAGGTCAGGCGGCGCATCGTTAACAGCGTTCTCGAGCTTACTGAGCAGACTGTCAAGCGATCCACTGCTCTCCTGCGCCACTCGATCCGCTACCTTATCCACTTCTTCATTGGCAATAGTGCTGAACACAGCCGTAGTTTGAAATGCGTCTGGACGCGCCTGGGCCGCTTCAGCATCAGCAGATGCAACAGCTTCATCAGGCATTTGCGCCAGCGAAGCAATTAGAGCCTCGGCCTGAGCGGCAACCTGAGCCGATTTCTCTTCCGCTTCGGTGCTCTTCGCTTCGTCGGACAAACCAAACAAACTGAGCAAGTCAGAATCGGCCTCAGCTTTTGAATCAGCACTTGCGCTAGCACCAGATGCAGTGGCAGCAGTTTCAGCGGCCAGAGAATCTCGCACCGCGTCAAGCTTCGAATCTAGACTGAATGGCACTGCGTCTAGTGACGGTGCCGCAACCGCGAGAGCTGCCTCCGGCAAATTCTCCCTGGTCCATCCGAGTTCAACTAATGCGGCTTCAAAAGTAAGATCGCGTAAGCGTCCTTTGTTGATGCAATGGTCTAAGACCTGTGCTGCATTATCCAGGGCAAAATCACCCTTTTCCATCAATAAATTGCAATCAAGAGCTGCCTGGCGTCCAATTTCCGTAAAGAAACCAGTGACTTTGAGCACATCCGCTAAGGCCAGCGGATTTTGCCTGGCCATGGCCAGCGCGCGATCAATATCTTCGGCCGAAACCACGTTTGAGGCGATCAATAAGGCTTCAAAAGAGTGATCAGCAGAGGGAGTACCACCACCATATTCTTTGTTATCAATGGTGACCGGTTGTACATCTTCGTCCTTTAAATAATGGTTTTCCAGTGCGGTTAACCGCGAAGCTGTACTACCCGATTTCTTGGTAGCGCTGTCTGTGCCTACAACTGAGGCCATGAGCGATTCTAGAGATGGTGCCTCTTCGCCTCCGCTTCCGCTGGCCCGTCTCGAAGCTTCTGAAAATTCGCTTTCCAGTTCAGGATCGGCAGCAGGAGAATCTAAACCAGGCGGCACATAATTATTAGATAGACGACTCTGCACTTCAGGCAAAATGTTGCCTGTTTCATGCATTCCGCGCATGGCGGCGCCGGCCTGCTCACGATCAAAGATACCTTCCTCGATCATCTGCTGAACAATCAAAGCAACCTGCAACATGTCCTCAGAGACATAGCCCTGTTCCACCATCACTTCACCGATAGGCCGCTCGCCTAAAAGGCCAAGTTCAAGGCAGCTCATGACGTCGGTTTCGTTAAGAAAATTAGCCATTACCAGAAGCTCACCGATACGTACGGTTTTCTGACGTGTCGGCTTAAGCTTAAGATCGGCATACAGGCCCTGATCACCGGTCAGAGTGGCGCCTGCCTTAGAGCCTTCGTTTTTCAACGCTTCCAGGGCTTCGTGCCGGTGCATCATACCGTCGCGCACCCGAACCTGTAGCTCCAGAGCGACGCGCAAAAGCGAGTCGGGCATCGAGCCGTTCAAAACAAGAATGCGTCCAAGAGGCAGCCCGGTAGCCAGTGAGCGCTGCATAGCCGCGCCGAATACGGCTTTGTTGATAATTCCAGAATCAATCAACAACTCGCCCAGACGGTTAGTCTGAGTAGAAGCTTGCTGTTCAATGGCCAGCTCTTCTCTAACAAGATCTTGAAAACTTGCACCGCTTTTGCAGGACACTTTCAGACAACGCGCCGCCAGGGTCATATCAATCACTTTGTCTCTGAGCATCGACTGTGCGTCCACCGCTGATTGTAAATCGCGATGATTGATAAAACCAGACATAGTCAGCATTTGACCGATGTGCAGATGCTTTGTTCCAGCGGACCGAGCAGTGTCATCCAATTGCTTCTGCGTGATCACACCAGCTTTAACGAAAAGTTCCCCAATCAAAATGTCAGTGGGGTAACTTCTAGTTGTATTGTTTTTCTTCAAAAAATCGAATGGCGGCACAGTTTCCCTCGGTCGACCTCTAGATCCTAACCCGAATATATATGAACTATAGCAATACGTTCCCCCGCAGGGCCCCTCTCTAACCCTCCACAGTCTCGGCTGTTGCAATGTTTAGCATTCGAGGCGCTTAGTTCAAATTTAAAGCTACCAGATACTCGCAAAAAGCGCTTACACTCCAAATCATAGAATCTCACCACCTTTTTATGATTATTGCCCACGGGGTAGAAAGTATTGTGGTCAAGCGGCTTAAGGCGGGAAATATTATCAGCAATGTCTGAAACAGGCGCACCAGCCAAAGTGCTTATAGTGGAAGACCATCACGCCACCATGGATGGGCTTTTTCTTGGTCTTTCAAATGTGCCCGGACTCAAGGTCGTAGGTACAGCCGCCACCAGCGATGAGGGTTTGAAACAACTGAACGAGCATCATCCCGACATTATTGTGCTCGATTTACATTTGCCGGGCACAATGGGTCCCAAAGCGACTATCGAGGCATTCCGGGCCGCGGCAGGCGAACAGACTAAACTGATTATATTTTCAGCTGAAAGCCGCATGGCCTTTATTCAATCGGTTCTGGCCATGGGCGTTTCCGCTTATCTACTGAAATCGGAGCGCGTAGCCAAGGTCGCCGAGACTATTCAAGCGGTGCTAGCCGGCAAAAGCGGACTGATTTCAGAAGAAGTAACCAAGACCTATAAAAAAATAACAAGGGCTGAGATGGAAGTACTGACGATGCTCGGCCGCGGTATGAAATATCAGGAAATCGCCGAACACAGAGTCACGTCTGTGGCCACGGCTCGCAAACAATGCGAAACCCTGTTGCTTAAGCTCAACCTCGAAAGTCGCGAACAATTGATTGCCTGGGCCGTACAAAACGGTTTCGGCAGCGTAGAAATGGAAAGTTGATCGAGCCACTCAAGTGAATGAATTTCTCAAACAATTTTTTCGCAGCCAAGCAGGTAAAGATTTGCCTGATGAGAAACTACTGCAAGCGCGCCTGGCCGACTTGCAGCAAGAGGCAGAAATTCAAGAGCAATTTCAGACCCATGCCCGCATTGCTAAAAGCCGCGCTCGTGAAGATTATTTACAGAAGCAAGCGGAAGAATTATCACTGGCTCTGAATAGCCACGCAAAACAGTACATAAAAATGCTCATGGAAACTTTTCCGCAAATACACCTCAGCGCAAGTGATCCTATTCGCGTGCCGGAGCCCACCAACTGGTTGCCGCGCAAAGGCGAGAATGCAACAAGTCAAAAGATTTTGCCCTTCTACAGCCGCTGGAAAGTTACTGGCGGCAACAATACACTCTCAGTCAGGGCATCTCGCGGTGTAATTGAATTTTTTGTTGTACCCGATAAAGAAGTGCCTCATATTTCAATGAGTGAATTCGGTTCGCGCTTTCGGGGCAAATTTACATTTTCGGAAAATGAAAAGGGTCTAGTCTGGAAACGAGACGGTGCACGCCTCAACGCCGAACAGTCTTGCCGATTTGTGGAGCTTTTATTAGACGAGCTGGCTGCGGATAAAGAAAAACCGCGAGCCCAGAGACCGTTTCCGGACGTACTGCCACCGAACCTTGAACAGCAACTAGAAATGGAGAAAAACAATCTTCTCTTCAAATTGCTCAATCAACAAGAAGAGCTAAAAAACCAGCTGGCACGAGACCTGCACGATAGCGTGATTGCCGACTTGATGATGCTCAAACGTTATCTTTCCGGTGACAAAAAGCTCTCACCGGAAGAAACGATTGAAATAATTGACGAAGTAGTTTTGCAACTGCGCGATATTGTCAACGAATATTCGCCTCGACAATTGCAAGAGTGGGGCTTACAAGTGGGTATCGAAGACCTTCTCGATCGAATTGGCCGCCGCACCGGGCTAAAAGTCAATTTTAGTTTCTCAGGTGAGCTACCAAAGTATCCTGATCTGGTCAGTCTGCACATTTTTCGAGTGGTGCAGGAAAGCTTGAATAATATCGAAAAACATGCAAGCGCCACTGAAGTGACGGTTGACATCAAAGCGTCCGCACACGGCTTAAATGTTTTTGAAATTAGCGACAATGGTTCAGGCTTCGACGCCGCCCATGTGCGTCTAGAAGCTGATGGATCGCACAGCATGGGCCTTGAAGGCATGCGCGAGCGCATGGAACTGATTCGCTGCTTCTTCCCATGCCAGCTCACCATTGAATCAGCACAGGGCAGAGGTACTACAATTACATTGACTATCTCGCCGCCACAATAAATGAAGTTTATGCTTAATACAAAATTGATCACACTGGGCTTGGCTCTCTCACTAGCTTTAATCTCAGTCAGCTTTGAACAGCAGGCGCGAGCGCAATCTAAAGCTGAAGCCAAGCCAGATTTGAAAGCCTACATGGGTAAGCTGCAGAGCAAAATTCAATGGTCGCCACCACAAAAGACCACAGCCGAAAAAGTAACAGTATTTTTTACCATCGCTAAAAATGGCCAAGTCAGCGCAGTCAAAGTGCAGGAGCCATCAGGCGACCCTGCCGCCGACAGCCTGGCTATTGAATGCATCAAGAAAAGCGGCCCATTTGCCCCGTTGCCTGCCGGAAGAAACACTCTAGATGTTACTTTCACCTTGCCCTGCCAACGGGGCCACACCGCCAGTGGTGTCGATATGAATCCTTATTTTACTGAGTTCAGCAAGAAGATTCACAAGACCTGGTGGGTGCCAAAACGTCTTTTGTTCTGTCAGGTATCCGTGAAAATGAGTATCGCTAATGACGGCACGGTGAGCCAGTTGACTGTGACAAAATCATCGGGAGACAAAAATGCCGATCGCCTGGCCATCATCGGCATCAAACGAGCCGCGCCATTTGCGCCTCTGCCTGCTGGAGTTGACGGGCCATATCAAATGACTTATACAGCCGGATTTGCAAGCGATCATTCTAAAGATTTTTCTATTTGGAACGGTCAAAAAGTGGGATTGGGTGAAACTTATGAGACTTCCGGCGGCAGCAAAGTAGGTCATATAGACCATACCACCGACAAAGATAGGGCTTTCCATCTGCGCAAAGAAGAAGCCTTGATCAAAATGGCCGATTTAGACGAACAAATGGACCAGGAAATCAAAGCCTCCGGACCAGACAGTATCAAACTGGTACCACTGATGGTGCAATATGCCGTTAGCGACCGGTCTATCGAAGAACACCTGGAAGCCCTGGGCAAACTGCAACAAGCGCTTGCCATTGCTAGAAAAGCCGGTGCAGGCCACGACAAAGAACTGGCTCATAGTCTTTGTGCCCTGGGTGAAGTTGAATACAACCTTGGTCACACAGCCGAAGCTGAACCACTTTTGAAAGAAGCTATTGAACTGAAAGAAAACGTACTGAAGGTACAAGACAAAGAGTTAAAAGAATTACTTGAGACCTATGCGCGTTTGCTCTATAAACAGAATCGCATCGAAGAATCGGAAGCCGTGGCCAAAAGGGCGCGTGCGATTATTTAATTTGAGAGGGAATCGCAGCAGCAACCTACTTGGATAGTGAAAGTGACCTGATTACACCAGACTTTGAATAGGCGATGATTGCTTTGTCTGCGGTGATCAGTACTGAGTTTAACGACTGAGCCGTAGCAATGATAATTCTGTCAGCAGGATCGCCATGAAATTTTCCAGGCAAAAAATTGCTTTGCATGGCAATCTGAGAATTAACATCAATGACTTGCAGGCCAAACTTGGACACGAGCTCATCAAACCACATAAGTGGAGATTTCGGCAGCGAAAGGCGTTCTTTAGCAACCAACATGCCTATCTCCCATGCTGAGATTGCTGAAACAAATAATCTCTGCTTTTCGTAAGCAACCTGCAAAACCCGTCGGCGTTTTTCAATCCTGCTATCACCCTGAGCGAGCCATACTGCTACATGGGTGTCAATTAAAAAAAAGTCTAAAGCCGTTCCTTCGAGGCTAGGTTTTTCTTTCTGCATCCCACTCGTCTCCTGATGGCGCCACAATATCACCTAGGACAGTGACGCCCGCTTTCATGCAACCAATAGGGATATCACCGGCTGCAACATAGGGTGACACAGTAGCCACTGGTTTTCCGTGCTTAGTAATGACAATTGGTTTGCGCGTTTCTAAAACTTCGTCCAATACCTTCAGACATTTAGCTTTGAACTCACCGGCACCCATAGTTCGTTTGTTTTCCACTCTCACTCCATGCAACGAAAATGTAACTATAGTCACATACTATAGTCACATTGTATCACTCCATCCTAATTCGCCAACCTGCTCAAAGTAGTACCATCATCAGCTACTATTTTTATCACTTTGCCAGCGGCGTCAACCTCAAGCTTGGCCGTGCTGGTGCCGCTGACAGTACCCTGCCACGAAGACTTTAATGTGCTGCCGTCATCTGAAATCGCGCATTTTCCCACTACGCCAAATAAAGGCATGGTCCAGCCGCATTTGCGACCGTCCTGCCAGTAAGTATAGGTCAGTCCGTTACTTCCAATAAAACTTCCAACTATATTTGGCACTGCCTGCGGTGCCGAAGCATCTGGCGCAACGTCTTTCTTTTCATTTGACCCAGGTACGTTCGCGGAAGCCACAACCTGTGTCTTTGGCTTCAGGCGCGCTTCCAGCACAGCCACTATTTGAGCAGGCACTAGCCTAGGCTCAGCCGGTTTAGCGGCAAGCAGCAAATCACCGCCTGTCCATTTGCCCGCCTCCAAAACCGGCGACTGCAATACCCCTCGTTCAGCGGCTACTTGCATTTCTACATTGGTTTTCAAATATTTGAATGCCGAATTAAGCGTGGTTTTATCGCCCTGCGAATTAAATCCATCAATCAAAGTCTTAGTAAAAACGCCATTGCTATAATTCTTTGATTCCCAGCTAGATTGGTCTTTCGTGCTTGAGCAAATCACCGCCCGACCAGTGCCCTGAGCTATGCTGGCAGCGTCTACATTAGAGACTCTGTGGATGCCTTTGCTCGCCACTTCTTCACCGGCGCTGCCCGAGTGACAGGCATCTAAAATAATCAAAACGCGATTGCAATGAATGCGACTTTTGACGATATTAGAGAGAGTTTGCAGTTCAATACCCGTGCTGTAAAGCCTGTCTGTAGCGGTGTCATGCGCAATTAAATAATTGACGCCGCGTAAATCGAGATCTGAGGCACTGCCGTGACTGCTGAAATAGATAACCACTAGATCGTCAGGTAAGGCCACGCGGGGTAAAAAAGAATCACCGAGCAAATCGAGCACATTTTCTTTGGTAGCCAACTCATTGGTCAGCAACTTGACGTGATCAGCGGCAAAATTGCATTTATTAACGAGAAAATCGCGAAAATCACCGGCGTCTTTGGCAGCATATTTAAGATTGATAGACTTGTCGGCAAATTGGCTTACACCAACCACTACGGCCCACTTATCGGCAACCGCAGCATTGACTTGAGACGACTTAGCTTCGTCAGCCCAGGCGGCTCCTGTGCTTAAACCAGAGACTGTTTGCAAGACCATAATTAAGCGAATGAGCTGGCGCAAACTAACTTCCTCAAAAAGGCTAGCTCATTATAGTGCCAGAGTTTTAATCTGGGCCATAATGGAACAATAGAATAAATGGCCAGAACCTGGGCAAGAAAATGAATTCAGAAAATCTGCCATCTTTTATAGCTGATTTGTTCCCCCTGGCCGCTGCTATCTTCAACTTTATTGCCGCTCTTATCTGGGGACCCAAAAAGGTCACCAGCACAATAACCGTTCTCAAACAATTGTTTGGCGAATCGCGGCAATTTCTCAAAGTTCAATGGCCATTTGTTTTATTTTGCATCATTGGCATGGGCGTCTTTGATTGCCAGACTGCGGTCAATTTAGAACCCGAATTTCTGTTCTCCCCAACCATAGCGCTGCCTATAGGCGCATGGCTTACCCTCGAATTGTCCAAAATGTTTTACATTTCTCACCTCGCTTCTGCCAGGCATCCCGGACTGGCATTTTCAATTACGTTAACCAGATTTCTCGCATATTCAATGACTGATGGGGTGCGATGCTTTGCAGCTTTTCTCAGTTTGCTCTTAGTGCAGCCTGGCATGGCCTTAATTGTTAGAACTTGCCTGTTCCTTCCCATTTTCATCATTGAAAAACAAACACCACTGAAAGCCATTCAGCGCAGTTGGTCATTGACTAAAGACAAATATTGGTTTGTCAGCCTCTACCTTGGGCCCATTGCAATCCTATACTTCCTAATTTCAGCACTCAATAGTTTTTTGAGCGCGCAAACCTCAATAAATTATGCAGCCTTAGCGTGTACATCAGTGCCCACTGTCATTCTAGAGCTGGTTATGGCCGGCATGATTTTCAAATTGTATATGCAGCTAACTGAAGAAGCAGATAAAGCCAATGCGACTACTTCATCACTAGACTCAAGATCAGAATCAGAACCAGCATAAGCATCAGATTCGCTTTCAAATTTTAGCGCATCAAACTAAGGCGACCCTCTGGCGACTGCGAAGGCTCTTCAAAAAGCGGCCTTTGTCACAGTTTGATCACAGTTTCGTTGCCCTTTGATCACGCATAAAAAATACACTTGCATTGTGAACGGTTACCAAGCAAGCGCAAACGCCACTTTGTTTGAAATACACTACAAACCAACCCCAGGTGAAAATTATGAGCAACAAAGAATTAGTAGAATGTACAGATAAACAGTCACTTAAAGGCAGCCTTGGTGCCAATCCATTTAAGGACGTTTTTTCTAAAGAAGAAGCTGCGGAGACAAAGAAAATACTAGCGCATGATGTGCAAAAAGGTTTAAGCACAGGCGAAAAACATTTACCCAACCTCTCCTTCTTAGATAATGACGCAGCCAAACAGCCCGTACTGTCAAAGAAACTATTCAACAGTATCGACATTGATAAAGACGGTGGCCTATCTAAAAAAGAGCTCGACTACGCAATTAACAGCGACGACTATGGCAAGAAAGAAACCAGTGCAATGCTCGCCTTGCGTAAAGAATTTAGAAATATCGACCAGCCAAAGCGTGACGGCAACATTACTGCCATGGAAATCAAGGCTTTTCACACCACCGACACTTTCAATCATAAAAGCATGAAAGATTTGATCGCATCCAAGCTTAAAGATGATGATTATTCAAAGCTCAACAAAAAAAGCCAGTGATCAAAGCTTTGAACTAAGCAGTGGTATTGTGAAAGAGAATTGTGTTCCTTGAGCCAATCGAGTAGCCCAAATCTCTCCACCATGAAGTTCAACAAAGGCCTTACAAATGGTCAAGCCTAAACCAGACCCCGCAGCTGATTTCTCATCTTGTAACTGATGAAACCTTTCGAACACAGTCGCGAGCTGATCCTCAGCAATTCCAAGGCCTTGATCAATTACATTCACCGTCACCATCTGACTTCTAGCCTCTGAACGCTCAGCGTAAACTTTAACAATGTCCCCCGCTTTTGAATACTTAATGGCATTGGCAGTAAGATTGATAATCACCCGGTCGATTTTATCGGCATCACCGCTGACAACCAGTGATGTTTGCTCAATCTGAAGCCGCACGTCAGCTTGTTCAGCAGCAGGCAGTAAAGCTTCGATGCAGGCCTGAAAACATTCATCTAAATGCACTGCTTCTTTTTCAAGAAGCATTTTGCCCGACCTGATTTTTTCAATATCAAGCAGATCGTTGACCATTGCAATTAGACGCACTACATTGCGCTCCCCTAACTCGATGTACGTTTTGGTTTTCTCCACCAAACCGCTATCTGACTGAGAAAGAAACCTGAATACATTTCCCAGAGTGCTAAGGGGTGTGCGCAGATCATGGCCGACCATATGCAAAACTTCCTGCCTCAACTGTTCGGCCGCTCTCCTTTCAGTGACATCATGGACGACACAAAAGAATGTCTGTTCATCTTCTGACCATTGTATCGACCAGGAGGTATCAACCTTCTGCTTAGACTTATGTCGCAACTGAATGTCTGTAGACTGTTCGTCGGTACTACTGAAAAAACGATTGACAATTTGTTCACTTTGAACATCATTTTCACTGATAAAACTGACCAGCCGCGCACCCAAAAGTTCGTCAGTTTGATAGCCGAGCATCTTTAAACAGGCCGGATTTGTTGCAATAATTCGACCACTTTTGTCGATGGAACAAATCCAATCAAGGGCACCTTCTATTACTTGATGCTCTTTTCGGGCCGTTTCGTGCATAGCCCTGGCCATCTGACGGAAGGTTCTATCTACACGAGCAATTTCGTCTGAACCGGCAATAGCAGGACCAAGTGGAAGGTTCGCGGCTAAGCGAATATTATTGTCATCGAGGCGCTTTAGCCGCCGCGCGATATTGCTCGCTAAAAATAAAGCCAGGCCTCCGGACAGCAGCAAATTAATGGCACCACCGAAGAGGGCAACGTCGTGAAAACGTTCTCTCAGCTTAAACTCTGTGTCAACGCCTTGCTTGGCATAGAGGTCATATTGCTTCTGGGTATTGAGTAAATCGCCGTAAAGCATTTCTTTGACACGGGCACGCAACTCAAGCCACAGTGGCGCCCGCACCGCCCTGTCATCTGTCGCCACAATCTTTTCAAAAATTTTATACATCTTGAGGCTGGTGGCCTCAGACCTTGCCACTGTGGCGGCCAATTCTGAATTAGGTTCCACCAGTGTTTTCAATTGGGAAAAAATGTTCTTCATTCGAACAGCTGACTCGTCTGCAGCGGCCTTTTGAGATTGACTGTCATCATCCGCGTGTTTGGCGGCAAAATAGGTCAGAGCCATTAAACTAGACATGTGGTCTGCTATTTTTTTCGAACGATTTGCTTGCGTAAGCTGAATTTCGGCTTTCGACTGTAAATCGGCCATCCAGAGAAGCAATGCCAGTTGCATTGAAAGTGGCACAATGGCTAGCATCAAAACTTGCGCCGCTAACGAAACTTTAGTCACAGAAACCGAATTTGCGTGGTATCAAAGTATAATTATAAACACTCATTGATTCTACGTACTAACCATTGGCTAAAATACTCCTAGTTGAAGATGACATAGATTTGGCAACTACGGTTGTCGACGGGCTTCAAGACGAGCGGCATGTTGTTGAACTGGCCACTAACGGTAATGACGGCGCTTACCTTCTGCAACTGGAAGAATTTGACATAATTATTTTGGATTGGGATCTGCCAGGCAAATCTGGAGTGGAAATTGCTAAACAATTTCGCGCCAGCGGCAAGAAAACTCCCATAATACTGCTCACCGGCAGGACACTGATTGATCACAAAGAAGAGGGTATCGAGTCAGGAGCTGACGACTATCTGACCAAGCCCTTCGATATTCGTGAATTAAAAATGCGCATCAAAGCTATTCTGCGACGAGCCAGCGGAGGTACTGGAAATCAGATTTGTATAGCTGACCTGATGCTTGACCCGGCCAAGTATAAACTGACAAAGTCCGGAACCGACGTGCATTTAGCCCCCAAAGATTTTGCATTGCTTGAGTTTTTCATGCGCAATCCCGATCAGGTTTTTAGTGTGCAGTCGATTATGTCTCGCGTCTGGAGCTACGACTCAGATGCATCGTCTGAGGGGCTGCGGTCGGCAATACGAAGAATCAGGAAAGTCATAGATGCAGCCGAGGATCCGACACACTCTATGATTGAGAATGTAGCGCGCGTTGGTTATCGACTAAACTCGTCAGGCTAAAAAGGCCCTGCTATTATAAATATATGGCTGATCCAAAGAAACGTTTTGAAGACAATGTGGACGGAAAGTTCTTCGTCGACCAGACCTGTATTAATTGTGACACCTGTCGGCAGTTGGCGCCGCAGACATTCAGCGAGAGGGCTGATCATTCATTTGTGTACAGCCAGCCTTCATCTGAAGCGGCCGAGCGCGCCGCCACCCAGGCTCTACTCTGCTGCCCCACCGGTTCAATCGGCACCATGGGAACCAATCAAGCTAAAGCAGTGATGTCCGATTTACCGCTGCCGCTAGTTGCCAACATTTATTATTGCGGGTTTAATTCGCCAAAATCTTATGGCGGCAATAGCTATTTCATTCAAGAGCCCGGCGGTAACTGGCTTGTAGACTCGCCAAAATATCTGCCCCATTTGGTTAAACAATTTCATCAACTGGGTGGCATCAAATATATTTTTCTTACCCACCGCGACGATGTTGCCGACTGCGAAAAGTATGCCACCGAATTTGGTGCCTTGCGCATTATTCACAAAGATGATGCTGATAGTGCCCCTGGCAGCGAAATTATAATTGACATAAAAGAGCCGCGAGCGATTAACGCACAGTTGCATAAATCTTTTGCTGACTCGATTGATTTTACTGTTATTCCTACACCCGGCCACACCAGGGGCCATATAGTGTTGTTATACAGGAAAAAATATCTGTTCACCGGTGATCATCTTGCTTTCGACCGCGACACGAAAAGATTGGAAGGTTTTCGCGAGCACTGCTGGTATTCGTGGCAAGAGCAGGCCAAATCAATGGAAAAATTGAACCAGCATTCTTTTGAGTGGCTCTTTACCGGTCACGGCGAGCGAATTAAATTAGACGAAAAAACGATGCATGCGCAAATACAAGATCTTGTAATGCGCATGCATCGTTAGCTTTATGTAGCGATTTAGGCTGTTTTGTTTAAATCAATATGTTCAGCTGGTTGTGGATCTTTCTCTGGTGAATTTGAAGTCACTTCGCTGTCGATGCGCGGGATGTCTCCGGCGATATCTTGCACAGCTTTGGCTTCATCTTCACTTTCTTCCTTGTCGCCTTCTGCTTCATTATCTGCTTGAGATAATTGACCTTCAGCTTCTTTCTGTTTGTTTTCCGGCTTATCTTCTGTTACTTGCTTGGCTTCGTCAACTGCGGCCGACTTTTCGGTGGACGCTTCGCCGGCCTCACTGAGCTTTTTTACATCGTCTGTTTTGGCCCCGGCTGCGCCTTCATTTTTGACAGGTGCGTCATTGGTTAAAGTAGCGTCGGTCTGATTTTCTTTAGGTGGATTCTCGCCGTCTATTTCGTCTTCCACGCCTTTGTCCATGGGTGAAACTTCGGTAGTCAAATCAACAGCACCCTTACCGCCTGCCAGGCCCGGTTTGTCTGGTGCGCATTCTTCTACTGATGTAGCCTTGGCAAATTCGGCGACAGAATTGTTTTCTGAACTTTCGTGCTTGGCGCCGTTTTCTTTATTGGTTTGCATGCCTTGATCTCTCCCGTGAACCTCAGCCGGTGGAGAAGTCGATTCGACTGCTGTGAAGGCCTCTAATATTTTGTAGCGATGGCTCGAATCTTTTGGCACGGTCCAGGAGTCTCCCGGGGCGAGCAGCACCATCTGCCCTTCGATATGCAGTTCGGCCTTCCCTTTAATTACATAACCAACGGTTTCGTATTCACGTTTTGACTCTGGGTTGTCGCCATTCACAGGCTCGCACTCCCAGAGTCGCATGGACATGGTTTTGCCCGATGCTAAATATTTTTGACCAGCCTCGCCCTTGGGCGAATGGGACGAATCAATTTTTGTAATTGTAGTATCAGCCATATTTGTTCACCTTAACTTACCGATTTTGGTCTCTATCGGCCAGCGACGGCAGTAGGCCCACATAGTTCCCTATTGCTGAAAACATGTCAATAAAGAAGCGGGTGCAAGAATTCTCACACCCGCCCTGAACTAAAACATTACCAACGCGACCTGCCAATCTTCGAAGCTTTGAATCTTCAAATCTTCGTACCTAAGCGCAGATTTTACTTGTGCGATTTTTTGTTTTTGCTTTTCTATTTATCTTTAGAATCTGAACTGTCATCTGATTTAGACGAATCAGGCTTTGAATCAGAGTCCGACCCAGACTGAGCACCTGGAACAGCATCTGACTTTGTGTCACCGCTGTCAGATTTAGTTTCTGTTTTTGTCTCTACTTTTGCTGCGCCTTGATCTGATTGAGTCTCAATCTTGCTTTCAGGCTTGCTTTCAGTTTTATCTACCGAATCAGAAGAGCCCGCAGGAGGAGTTCCTGTTGGAGAACTACCGGCTTCAGGAGCTGCCGGCTCAACTTTAACAGGCACAGGCTGGCCAGCAGGAGCTTCAGGCTGCTCCGGTGACGACGGAGAAACAGGCGTAGTGACTGGGACGGTATCGCCCGGCGCCACATCAGTTGGCATTTCTTCTGGTTTAGTCTCATCGATTTTAACCACAGGCTTTTCGCTTAATCCGTTCTTCAGAGCGGTCCAGGCTGGCCTTTCTTTTCCGGTGCTTTTTCTCATGCCGAGAGATTGCATGGCCTGGCGATAATTTTTGCTGTTGATCAAATAGTGTTCGGCCAGATAATCGCAAATGGCAGGAGTCAAATCGTGCAGAGCGAAGAAATTAGCGAATTCGATTTGCGGATTTTTGCGCAATTCTTTAAATGCCAGAGTAACAAACTCAGCCTGATTCTTATCGGAAGACCCAAGCTTAGGCGAGCTAGGATAGCCAATTTCTTGGAAAACAATTTGTTTACCATTGGCGACCTTGGCCAGTATTTCCATGTCTTTTTCAATTTGCTGCGGTGGCTTTGGTCTGTAGTTGGTGACCGGGTAGTAATTGAACATCACCACATCACTCTCATCCAAAAGCTTTTGCGCCACTACTGATGGTGGCTTACCTTCAAGTAAATTCTCAGCGCGCAAAGTGATGCCTACCTTGCAACCAGGGAAAGTCTTCACCACTTCCGCTCTAGCAGCCTTGAAAAACTTGATAAAGCTGTCCACTTCTTTGGGATGCTTAGACAGGTAAACATCAGCTTCATTGCCGATTGACATATAGGCGATGTTGCCGCCAGTGGCTTTTTTCATTTTGACCATCAGCTGACCGAAGCGAGAGATTACTTTTGGGCTATCAAGCTTGGCTCTAGTCAAATCGCTGGGCATGTTTTTGGTGGTAATGTCAAAAACCTGCACGCCGATAAAACGCTGCAATTTCGGTGCATATTTAAGAGTTTTGCCCATCTGAGTCAGACTGTACGCGCCCTTGCTGGGCTCGAGATCTGCCCAGGTGCCGCCGTAAAATATTCCGGTGACACCGGCGTCTACGCACATTTTCATGGCATTGGTCTGGTCACGCGGTGTGGCATTTTCGCCGCCCTTGGGTAAGGGTGTGATGCCGAAAGTGACGGCCTCTACAGGCGAAGAACAAAATCCGAACGAGAGCGCCATTAAAAAAGATACCAGGCTGACAAGTGGGCGACTCTGTCTGCCTTTAATTTTGCCGGAGACGCGGGTGATTATGCTCTGCACGCGATCTGTACCTCTTAACAACTAATAGTGAACCAAAGAATACCGACTCCATTCTGACAGTAGCTTCAGAATATTTCTAGACTTCTTTTAAAGAGATGATTATTTGGCCGGCAGAATAGTCGCTTGCACAGCTTTATCGCCGTTGCGAAAAATCCAGGGCGGTATCGGATTTGGTGCGGCCCACAACCCTTTACCTTTTGCTCGTGCGTCTGCTTGTAACTCTTTCAATTTGCTATCGCCCGGGGCAAATTTATCGCTCCACCAGGCCAGGCCTCGGCGCACCAGTTCTTGATTAAGGTCGGCGCCATCCGTGAGATATACCTCTGCTACCACACGGCCATATTTATCGGTATTGCGCACATCGACAACAACATCCTTTTTATAGCAACAAGAATTTGTAAACTGCTTAGCCTGGGGCCCGAATTCTTGACTGTTTTCAGGACAGTCAACACCGTACATGATCAGTTTCACTTTTTTGCCGTTTTGATCAATGAGCATGCTGTCGCCATCGGTCACCGTCAAAACTCGTGCAGTGTAACGCTCAGCTTGGGCAGGTAAGATGCACAACAGCAGAGCCAAGGTAGTGACCAGGGGTATTTCTTTAAATGTCTGATGCCGCCAAATAATCTTGAACATGCAATGCCTCGACTGTATGGGATATTCTAAAGGATCCAAAGGATTAGTGTTTAATTGTGGAACCAAAAGCATCTTTTTGCAGTCTGAATTCGCATGAGATGCCGCAGAGTCGAGCCTGACCCAACCACTCTTTCAACCTCCGATAACTCTCAATCCCGTTAGGCCGGAGAACTGTCCCAGCAGTTCTCCGGTCTAATTTAACTGGTAGAAGAGCACCAATAGTGATGTCAAAAAGTTGGAACAATGGTGCACGGTACCTAATCCTGTAGATTATTCCAATCCATATTCGCCCTATTACAATCCAAGTTATGTCAATAGCGCCAATCTTAATCCTTATGTCAGCCCTTATGCGGTCAATCCGTACATGAACACCAGTATCAACACTGTCGATCCGTATTATATGAATAACAACATTAACACCGGCACTGGCAGTAGTCTGGGGCAGATTCTGCGCAATACACTAGGATTTTAGATAGTTCCCAAATCAATTAGTACCATAAATGGTGTCATTACCGGTTTATTTTCACCGCCAAAAGGCGCCAAGAACTGCAGTGTCAGATGATAATGCAAACCATTTTCATTATCGAAATGTCTACATATTTGCCAAAATATGGAAACGATTTTCATACCCTTCAACTTTCTTAGTCGCGTTTTTTCAACGCTCAAATCGTAGTATTCGAGGCATTCTTCAAGTTTAGTTGGCACCGTCTTCGGTGTGGAACTGATAAGCTACCGTTGACAGAGAAGCAAGCAGGCGATAAAACGTGAAGAATACAGAGCCGCGAAAAGACAACTCGGCGCAATTTTCCAGGAGCTTAAATAATGTCTTGCGAAACACATAACAACCACGATCACAAACACGGAAACAATTGTGGTCACGTAGCAATCAAACACGACGATCACGTCGATTATGTACATGACGGCCATTTACACCAAGTGCACAGCGACCACGTTGATGAATGCAAATTACCAGTTTCTGGCAGCAACCCAGTCAAATGCACACCAGAACACCGCTGTGAAGGTCACGACGCCGCTCATAAACATGGTACTGACTGCGGCCACGATGCAGTGCCTCACGGTGACCACCTAGACTATCTGGTTAGCGGCCACCTGCATAGCCCTTGCGGCACTCACTGCGACGACCACGGCGTGCTTTCCGCCGCCTGAAGCGACCATAGCCGACACAGAAAGGCAGGGGCTCGGCTCCTGCTTTTTGCTACTATGCTGTTTAATTTCGATTAGCTTTTGCCAAAATCACTCCATCCGCTAAAATCGCTCTACTATGCTCTACATTGCTCTACATTGCCGATCACATTCAAATTCCCCTGACCGAGTTTTCGTTTACTTTTGCGCGTAGTGGTGGCCCTGGCGGACAAAACGTCAATAAAGTAAATAGTAAAGCGATTTTACGCTGGCCGGTTAATGTCAGCCCGAGCTTGCCTGACGCCGTTAAGGCCCGCTTCATGACCAAGTATGCCAGCCGACTGACCATAGAAGGCGAGCTGGTATTAAGCAGCCAACGTTACCGCGATCAGCCAGGCAACATTGACGATTGCCTGGCCAAGGTCACCGAAATGCTCATGTCAGTAGCCACACGTCCGGTTTTACGCAAGGCCACCAAACCAACAATGAGCTCAACCATTAAACGAGTTGACACCAAAGTGCAAAACTCAAAAAAGAAACAACAGCGAAGGCGACCGGCCTTTGACGATTAGATGCGATCAGTGCCGATTGTTTAACTACTCAAGCGTCTGATTTGCTCCAAACGCCCTGGCTATATCTTTTTCCAAACTTTCAGGGCTGGCCATTGAGCCGTAGCGCCTGAGCACGCCGCCATTACTACCGATGAGGAATTTTGTAAAATTCCATTTGATATTACTGTGATCGTTGGGGGCTGCTTGCTTGAGAAACACGTAGAGCGGGCTTGCCTCTTTGCCATTGACGTCAATTTTTTCAAACATAGGAAACGTGACGCCGTAATTTGCCTGACAGAATGTAGCTATTTCTGCGCCATCACCCGGTTCTTGCCCGCCGAACTGATTGCAAGGAAAGCCTAGAACAACAAAGCCCATGGGCGCATATTTCTTGTACAGTGCTTCAAGACCAGCATACTGGGAAGTGAATCCGCACTTGCTGGCGGTGTTTACCACAAGTACCACTTTGCCTTGATATTGCGAAAAGTCGATCTCTTGCCCACTCAATGATTTGAGTGTAAAAGCGTAAAACGCGGGCTTCTCACTGGCGCCGATGGGCAAAGGCTCGGCGAGTGTCTCTACACCACGCACTGGTAGCCATACAGACAAAGCCGCCGCTATAGCAAAAGCTATTGCTGAGCTAGCGGCGACCTTGTGACTAAGTAGTGTTTGTGGTTTCACATCGAACATTGTAGATGGGAAAACAACCTTGTTGCCAGGTAATTAGTCTTCTAATTTAAACCCGACTTTGATCGTGACCTGAAACTCTTCTACTGCTCCATCTTTGATGGACCCTCTCTGGTCTACAACTTCAAACC
This sequence comes from Candidatus Obscuribacterales bacterium, assembly GCA_949127735.1. Taxonomy (GTDB): domain Bacteria; phylum Cyanobacteriota; class Vampirovibrionia; order Obscuribacterales; family Obscuribacteraceae. The sequence goes on from CASBPX010000064.1 coordinate 19,645, forward strand.
AGCTCAGGTGGCGAAGACTTTTTGAAGCACGTTTAACGCCTTCCTTGACAGCATCAGCGAAACTTTCGGTGGATGTTCCGACGATTTCGGTCATTTTATAAACGCCTGGCATAGATAATCCTCATTGAAATGGATTACCATTTAAAGCCGTTTACAACTTGCCTTAGTCACTTAATCTGCAAGCTGTGACAATCGGTTACGGCCAACTGAGCAGTTGCCGATCTTCTAGACGACTTGAGCGAATAAGATGACTGCGCATAATATCAAACTGGCTCGAACGAGCGACCTAAAGGCGATCAAAGAAATTGAGCTGGCAGCGGCATCAAGGTTTAAGGGTCTCGGCCTGGTCGATCACCTGATGGATCATCACTTCGAACAAGCCTTGCTTAAGACCTTGACAAAACAAGAGCAGGTATGGATTTCTGTTTGCGAGGAAGAACAAAACAAAGTCACAGGTTTTGCCATCGCTACAGTGTTAGGGCCGCTCGCCTATTTGGAAGAGTTAGATGTGTTGCCGGCCTTCGGCCGACAGGGCATTGGTCGAGCACTGGTGTTGAAGGTAGCCGATTGGGCCCGAGAGAAAAAATTCTGCCATTTAACCCTGTCAACTTTTGCGCACATTCCCTGGAATGCACCTTTTTACGAAAAGCTTGGCTTCACGGTTATGCCACAAAAAACGTGGGAAAGCCAACTCCACGAAATACACATGCTGGAACAAAAGATCGGACTACCTGTAGAAAAGCGAGTGTTCATGCGACTTAAGCTTTAACTACTTCAACCTAAGCTTGAAATAGAAAATCCATTTCGCCACCACCACCAGTGGCGTGACCATTACGACAGACGCAATACTTTGTTGATGCCACCTTTGATTTGTTAAGAAACAAAGCAGGTTGCGGTTTAGTCGACAGCGGCAAGAGGGTATATTCCAATGCTGGGTTGTTATTTCAATCGCGGGGCAAATCATGGCGGAATTTCAGCTGGTTGTTCCCTATAAACCTCTGCAGACTAAGGTGCAACTGGTAGGTGTGTGCCTGATGCTGCCAATCTGGTCGCTCTTTGCACCAATGGCATTAACTTCATTTGTCGTCTGGTTGATTAAGTATCCTTATTCTTCCAACCTGCTGAACAACGTGATCATCTCGGCGGTTTTGTTGACAATCATTTTTGTCGGTCTAATTATGTCGGCCCTAAGTGAAGACGATAAAATTCATATCTCCAAGAATGGTATGAGCTTCCCGCCATTTCTGCTGCCCAGACTTTCGTTCAAACGCAACTGGCAGTGGGAAGAGCTAAGAACAGCCACCATACTGCATTCTGGTGATGAGACTGGCGAACAGCTGGTGCTTGGTTTTCAACCAAATATTTTGTTGCCGCTGAACATTCGCGACATGCCTAAGGGAGTTTTGGAAGAATTCTTACTGGCTATCGAACTGTGGGGAGCAGGATGCGAACGGTCGGCTGAATTAATTGCTTATCAACGCTCGATGCAAGACGAGAGCCAAAATACAGGCGGGCAGCTGACCGGTAAAATGTGGCAAGAAGAGCTGGGACGGCGCTTCACCGTCACCACATTCGTGCCCCTGGAACCAGACAAACTGGTGCAAAATGGAAAAATCAAAATTGTCAGGCAACTGGCTTTTGGCGGACTTTCGGCAATTTATCTGGTACAAAAGAACCAGGGCGACCTCTTTGTTTTGAAAGAGGCGGTAGTGCCGCACAGTGTTGATCCGCAAGCAAAAGAAATGGCCGAGCAACATCTGGTGCGTGAAGCAAAAATGCTTTTCTCCCTTTCGCATCCTCATATAGCGAAAGTACTCGACCACTTTGTCGAAGACGATCGTCATTATTTGCTTATGGAATATATACACGGTCAAGATTTGCGCCAAATGGTTAAACAAAACGGCCCCTGCAGTGAAAAAACCGTACTCAACTGGGCGGTCAAAATCGCCGACATTCTGGCATTTCTACATGGCCAACAACCGCCCGTGGTGCACCGCGACCTCACTCCAGATAATTTGGTTTTAAAAAACGACGGCACAGTGGTGCTGATTGACTTCGGCGCTTCCAACGAATTTGTTGGCACCGCCACTGGTACCCTCGTGGGCAAGCAAGCCTACATCTCCCCCGAGCAGCTGCGGGGCAAGACCGTGCCGCAAAGCGACCTCTACGCACTGGGAGGCACACTGCACTTCCTGCTAACCGGAAGAGATCCGGTGCCTCTTTCGCAAACCGAAATTAGAACAATCATGCCTGATATTTCAATTGAAATGGAAAATCTGATCAAATCACTGACTGCTTTCGAGAAAAAAGATCGTATGCAAGACGCAGCAGAGCTGCAGGCTGAGTTGTCGCATATGATGGCAAAGATGATAATGGAAGTGCAAACTGAACGGAGTCAGGCTTTGTCGCTCACAGCATCACCTGGAGAGTCAACATGACGGAAGTTGGACCTGAAGAAGTGATCAAAGCGAAACCGTCAGAGTCTGACCCCGGAAAGCTGACGGAGTTAAAAACTAAGGAACAGCTGATCAATTTAAAAGCAAAGTCGGCGACAAGCTCAGAGTTGAGTCTAATCAACGACTACACCGCTCTCAGCGAGTTGGTTGTGGCTGCGGCCGCCAATTCTGCCATCACACCTGCTTCCGGCAGCAGTAAAGAGAAGGCTTTTCGCCAGGCCAATCTAGCCGAAACTGTTGAAACGCTTAAAAAAGAAGCGACGGCCCATGACGCAACTTCGCTGGCAACTCTTGCCGGCGAGTGGAAAGAATTACCGGACATGCCGCGCCTGCGCACAGGGATGATCACGGCCACGCTGTCATTGCTATCACTTTTTCTAATCCCCTCGGAAATCGCCCTCGGTGGGGTGGGCGGAACCCTGCATAGCTTCAATATTTTAAGCAGCGCTGCCTTTATTGCTGCTGTCTTTTTCTTCATTTTGCACCTATTGTGGTTTTACCTCAGTCAAAAGCAACTGCTTAAACATACCGCCCAATATTTTCCACAGTGCAACACCGAAGGTGGCGGCCAAGCACTGTTGCGCACACTCTTACCGATTACCTGGCTCACTTCACTAGTGCTTATTTTTGAGCAATGTCGCATTTTCGGTGGCTTCCCTCAAGTGCAAATGGCACCACTCGTGCTGGCATTCACCGTCGGCTATTTTATCTACTCGAGCTTTTACTGGCCATCAAAACTTAAGGCTCTGTGTCCGCCAAAAGGCGAAAAAGAGTTTCCGCACAAAATCGCCGCATTCGCCTTTGCACCCTTTATGGCTGTGCCGTATATCTATTACTGGCGTAAGGCCTTAATCGCTCTTGCTCCACAACCAACGGCAAAAACGTCTAAGAAAATAGTACCGTTGCCACGCACTCGTGACAAAATGGTAATTCGCTATCGTCCTTTCATTGCTATCGAACGCTGGTTTCAGCACAGACAGAAATCTACCAGCCAGAGTGAACGCTTGCGCAACGCCGTAATTGCCCTCACTGCCGATGCCGTTCTAATTGTTCTTCTCTTCATCTTCGGACCAGCGCTGCTGGCGCAGATGTTGCATTTATTTAGCCCACTAGGAAACCCCATGGATGCAGGTGCCGCCGCATCAGGTGGATTTAATTTGTTCTCAAATCAAATTTATCTGGGATTTTTAGCGCTGATGACAGCGACACTATCAGCGGTGGCAACAGTTTTTGTATTAAAACACCCCACTCACTTTGAATTCACACCAATCGGATTCAGGGCCTACCGCTGGATTGGTCATAAAAAGTATGAAAGCGCAGCCGTGGCATGGAATTCTCTAGACTCAATTAAGCTGAACACCCGCAAAAACAAAGCCCAGGTAACTGCTGTTGAACTGGAGTTTTTGCTTGATTCTGGCGATTCGGTCAAGCTCAATTTGGGCGCAGTAGAATCGGTGGAGGATCGCGAGACAATCTTGCAAGCAATCGAACGTTGGGCTCCGCAGGTCAGTCGCCAGGCGGAAGTGATGCAGGCGCTTCAGCCCCCTGTAGATCATAGCTATACAGAATTGTGGCTGCAAGCTCTATCTGCTCCGCCACAGCGAGATCGCTTAAAACCGCTGGCCGCCGATTTGGTACTCAATGATGGACGCTATAAAATCAAGAAAACCCTGGGCGTAGGCGGCCAGGGCGCAGCCTATCAATCACTTGACCAAGGCACCGGAGAAATAGTGGTACTGAAAGAATTTCTGCTGCCGATCTATGTAGACATTAGCGTGCGTAAAGACGTACTGGAAAGTTTTGAGAGTGAGGCGCGAATACTCAAACACCTCAATCACGAACAAGTGGTAAAACTGCTCGATTTCTTTGTCGAGGATCACAGAGCCTATTTAGTTCTAGAGCATATCGATGGTTTGTCGCTGCGTGAAATCGTTACTAAAAACGGGCCACTTTCTGAAGCAAGAGTGCGTGAACTGGCAAAACAAATGTGTGTGATTTTAAATTACTTGCACAGCCAGGAACCACATGTGGTGCATCGCGATTTCACTCCGGAAAATCTGATCTTACGCCATGATGGCCTGCTTAAATTGATTGACTTTAACGTCGCCCGGCAAGTTGAATCGAATGCTACAGGCTCGGTGGTTGGTAAACCGGCATATTTACCGCCGGAACAATTCCGTGGACAACCTGTGCCCCAGAGCGATATTTACGGCATGGGCGCCACCCTTGCTTTCCTTTTAACCGGCAAAGAACCGGAGCCCATCAGCGCTTCGCATCCTAGAGAACTTACCGCAAGTGTCTCATTGGCCATGGACGAGATAGTTGCTAAAGCCACCGCCATTAACCTAAAAGAACGGTACGAAGATTGCAATCAAATTTTGCAAGATCTGACAGAGAAGTGGGCTGTTGGCGATGAATAAAGACGATGATAAAAATGGCAGCACTGGCAATAATAACGGCGTGTCTAGTAATGGCAGTGGATCCAATTACGGCATGAGAGCCAATGGCAGTGGGGCTGAAAAACTCGAATTTAAACAACCAGGCGAAAGCATGACTTTTAAAGTGGTTGACGAGGCTGTGACCGAAGCCAAGGCCGGAAAGTTGGTTCCGGTGCAAATTGAGAATGCTGCGAAAAACCTGCCTTCGTCAGACATCAGCCAATTGCCGTCGGAGAAAATCGAAGGAAACATGGATGGCCCGCCGAATGTTCCTTACTTTTATGCGGAAAAACCAAAGGCGCAAAGCGTCAAACCACCCTTCGCACCAGGGGCCTGGATTTGCTGGTTTTTCATCGCAGTAACGGCGGTTTGGACTGTGATTCCTCAGTCATACACCTGGTTTGATCCAAATGTTGAATTACACAAACATCAACAAAAAGCGTTTCTGGCATTCTCCAAAGCAGACAAAAAAACACTCAAAGCGGAATGCACTCAAGTCGTGGCTTTGCGACCTGATTTTGCGCTAGCATATTTTGGTAGAGGCTATGCATTTTTCTCCGAGGAAACGCACGGTGCTTTTGATAACATTGCGGCAGCAGCGGCAATACCTGACTTCAATCGAGCCGCCCAGCTGGCTCCAGACGATTACTTTTTCAATGCCTTCTTAGGTCTGGCCCTGTTTCAAAATAGCAACTACAAGCAGGCACAGACTGTTTTTGAAAAAGCATTGGCTCTAAAACATAGCCAGCTTGCGCCTTTTCCGTTTGAAGATTTACTAATCAAGTCCAGCGAGATTTCGATTCACCGGATGCTGGCAAAATGTCTGCTCCACGAAGGACATCATCAGCAAGCCTTAAGCATGTATAAAAAATATCCAGGCCAGGGCGCACTTTTTGCTGACTACGCGGACGAAATGGTCGCTTACGAATTTAATCACAATCCTCGTGCTGCGCTGGAGAAAGGCAACAAGTGGGTGAAGTATTTAAAAGCCGACAAGCCACTATACTCACACTTGGCTCTGCACTGCGCTACTCTAGAAAAGTCGATTGACGCTGCTATCGATGAAACCGGTCGCAACTTGTTGTACGAAGGAATGGCCTATCACGGACTGCAACAGTACGACAAATCAATTGCAAAATTGAATCAGGCAATCGCTCTTGCGCCAAATAATGCAGACTGTTACCTCTTTAGAGCAGAGTGTTATCGGCACACGAATCGAAACGACCTGGCATTGGCTGATTTGAACAAAGTTCTACAACTGGATAAGGACAATGCTTACGCCCAATATATGAGCCATCGGTGGCAGCAAAGTGCCTCTGCTGAGAACCTCGCCAGCTCACCGAGACGTTGGATTTTTCCCGAGTAAGGCTGGTTATGCTACCGAATTTCAACTCCCGGCAGCTCTAGTTTCAGCCCCTTACTTAATTCTGGCAATTCAGCCAATCCAAGAGTGACCGATTTTAGAGATTTAAAATCCCGCAAGGCATAGATTACCTGTGGCGAAAATGGGCAACCTTCTAGATTCAGAGTTTGTAGCGAATTCAGGCGCGACAAAGTTTTTAGTTGAACCGGATTTGTTTGTGTGTACGAAAGATTCAAACTAACCAATCCAGACATTCGAGCGAGCAATCGATAATCGTTATCTCTCAATCTGGCATGATTCAAATCTAAAATTATCAATTTTGTCGATGGGGCGAGTGCAGAAAGCATCGGTCCAACATTCTTACCAGAGCCGTAGATAAGGGCTTGCAGATTGCTCCAGTCGCATGCGCCCGCCAACATAGCGCCGTCAATAACGGTGTCGCTCACGTCTAATCTTTTCAGTTGCGGCATGCGCGAAAGGATACGCAGTCCTCGAGCGTCAATATTCTTACAAGAAGCAAGTCGCAAGGTCTGCACGCCAGGAACCATGGTAATAGCCTTCAACATCTCATTGTCGTTAGCAAAACTAAGCAATTTGATTGCTTGTATATCTCCTGCCCTAAATCGCTGCAAATATCGCGGAAATCGAGTGGCAGTGCGCGATGGACAATATGTCAATGCCTCTGAATCACTAAGTGTTACCAGGCCCTGCGCTCTAGCACTGTCTCCAATGCTGTCACCATACAGGCAGCCCAAGAATGCATCTTTTGGGAAATCAAAAGTGCGAAAGCGTTTTCCGTTGGCAGTCTCTAACGATGAATAGGGAGCATTAATTCGGCTGGAAGGTGGCGCTTCTTTCGGAATGTGATTGAAGGTCACCATAATGTCTCCACTGCTACTTAGCACGCTATCAGGCCGGCCTGAACTCTTAGAATCTTCATTCAAATCGTTCTTTGCATTGGGGATGGTTGGACCAATTTCTGTAATTTCCGGCTCAGGAAAAGACGGCAAGTTATTTGCAACCCTGCTTTTAGTTTTGGCCCCTTGCGACTGCTTCAACGACCGCATCTCATGCACTACATTCAGCCAGAGTAGACAAGTAAGCGTGCCGACCATCACGGCCAGTACTGCCATCACACTGAGCGCAGTTACGCCATTGCTTAGTTTGGCAGCCTTTTGCCGGCCGCTGCGCCCACCTGTTCTCTTGCCGCTCTTCTTAGCTACGTAGTCAGTTGAATAGGCGAATACGTCTTTGCCTTCTTTAATACGATTGAGGTCAAGCGCAACTTCCTTTGCAGATTTATACCGATCGCCGGGTGCTTTTGCCATGCATTTACCGATGACAAAATCTAAAGATTCTGGAAAATGATGTTCTTGGCATAGCTCGCTAAGAAGTGGAACGTCATCTTCTTGATGCATCAAGGCCGTCTCAAGGGGCGTTTCACCATCAAAGGGCACGTAGCCGGTTAAAGTCTCGAACATGGCACAACCAACCGAATAGATGTCGGATTTGGAATCCACCATCGCTCCTGCGCACTGCTCGGGACTCATGTAATAAGGGCTGCCAAAAATCTCACCGATGGCCGTCAGGTACTGCTCGCCGTCGCTTGTATCAAGCAGCTTTGAAATGCCAAAGTCAAGAATTTTCACTGATTGACTGACGCCTGTCCCGCCGGTTTGAAGCAAAATGTTGCCGGGCTTGATGTCGCGGTGAACGACGCCGTTGCGATGCGCGTATGCCAAGCCATCAAGAACGACGAGAAAGATGTCTAGAGTTCTATCAACAGTTAACGGTTGAGCATCGCAAAGAAGATCCTCAACGGTAAAACCCTCTATATAATCCATGGCATAGAATGGCACCGAATCATCATGGATACCAAGATCGTAGACATTGACTAGGGTCGGATGATTTAAACCAGCCAGAATTTTAGCTTCCGATTTAAAACGCAACCAATTCTGCTCATTAACCAAATCTGGTGCCAGAATTTTCAATGCGTAGCGCTTCTGCAAAGAGACATGTTCAGCCAGGTAAACAATACCCATGCCACCCATGCCAATTAAGGAAACTATGCGAAATTTCCCACCAATCACGGTGCCTGTAGGAAATATTTCGAACGGTTCTACTGAGCTACCGGAGCCCAGCTGATGACTGAGGCGGTTACTCGTTGTTTGACGACGCAATGCCAACCGCTCCACTGTCAGGCGGTGCCGATTTACGCGTTTATTTGAACCAGGTGAATTGGATTGCATACAGTTAGATGATTTAATTCTGTCAGTGAATTGCCACAGTATTTGGCAGGCCTTTAAACAGTGCTTCGCTCATACGATCAGGGTGCCCTTTGAGAGAATCTTCAAGTCGCGAAGAGAATGAAACCGTTTCAATACTGGAACAGCCTCCAGCTTCAGTCCGCATTCTTGCACGTTGAGCTCTGTCAAGTGAGACAGACGGCTCAATGATTTGAGAGCGTCTGTGGAGAGTTTATTCTGAGAAATTTCAAGGCTTTTTAAATTAGGCATTTGCGAAATTGCCTGAAAATCTTCAGGGGTAAGATGCGACCTGGGTAACTTCAGAGCAACGAGATTAGGCGACCGTGCCAGTAGTTTCAAGAAGGGGCTTGGTCTCAAAGCATCAGACCAGAGTATTTTTTTAACTGCTCTGAGGCTTTTAGCTTTAGCCAGCGTGGCTCCATCCACATTGCTCTGCGAAAGGTGCAAACCAAAGTTGTGTATTCCCACCACATTAGGATGATTCATCTTGGCAATGGCTTGCGCTTCGTTCTGAAATCGTCGCCAGGCTGTTTCATTGACCTGGTCGATACCAAGGATCTTGAGAGCGTATTCTTTCGATAAAATTAAGTGCCTGGCGCGATAGACGAATCCCATGGCACCCCGGCCCAAGTAGTCGAGTATCTCATAGGTATTGTTAACAATAGCGCCAGCCTTAAACTCAGCGCCAGCCGGTATAGACCGCGGTGATTGCCTAGACGTGTCAGCATTCCCATGAGTATTCAAAGGCTGATTCACTGTTGCAAAGGTTTCGCAAAGGCATCCATCATAACTTCCTCGGCCACGGTCAATTATTCAATGTCGGCTACAATTGTCGAACTTCTAATCGGGTTCAATTTCACCATGCATGCAAAAACATTTCTCGCTCTGAGTCTCACAATCTCTAGCATTATATGCCCGCTTAGTGCTTTTTCTGCCACAGGAGATCAAACTCCTGGCGCGGCTAAAGCCGATACGAGCGCTGCTGCAATCGATGCCAAGGCAGAGCAATTGCTGAAAAAAATGTCTGATTTTTATGGTGGACTGAAAACCTTTAAAACAGTGATGGTGTACACCATTAGTGTGCAAAAACAGAAAAAAGAAAGTCGCACCACCAATTTCAAAATATTGGCGGAAAAGCCCAATAAACTAGCAATATCCATCACCGGAGACGACAAAAGCAGCGGTAGCGAAGTTGCAATGGATGGAAAAACCAGATATCTATACACCCCCCGCGCAGGTTACATCAAGGGCGAAGCCAGTAGCAATTTTACCGGCAGCTTCAAAGATCGCGAATTTGCATATACTACCGGATTTAATTTCGGCGGCCAAAGTTTACTCGAATCGTTGCTGGCAGACGATCCTTATCAATTCATCCAACGCACCTTCAACATCACCAGCGCCAAATATGTAGGCGCTGAAAAAATCGACGGCTTCGATGTCGATCACATTCAAGTTGGTTCAAAATTAGACTGGGACATCTGGATCGACCGCGGAAGCAAACCGTGGGTACGGCGGGTTTCACCATCGCTCGGTAAAATGGTGGATGACTCAAGCCTCTCGCTCGTTTTTAATTACACCGACCTTTCCGACGGTAAACTTTCCTCCGATGATTTCAAATTTAACGTACCTAAAGACGCAAAAGTCCTTACTACATTCTTCTCGGCGCCCAACCCCACTGCGGCGAGCCACGATCAACCGCATGCTCTTCTCAACCAACCCGCACCACCAATATTGCTAGACACTATAGGTGGTGGCAAATTTGATCTGGCGTCGTACAAATCCAAAAATGTCGTGGTGTTGGATTTCTGGGCTACATGGTGCCCACCGTGCCGTCAGGCACTGCCTATACTGGCCGAAGTGACCAAGGCATATGAAAGCAAGGGAGTCAAATTCTTCGCCGTAGACCTGAGGGAAGAGCCAGGTAAAATTGAATCATTTCTGAAATCCGAAGGCCTTGCCATAAACGTTGCCCTCGATAAAGATGGCGCGGTGGCAAAATCTTATCAGGTGGAAGGCATACCGCAATCTGTGATCATTGGCACGGACGGTGTAATTAAAGCCGTGCATGTCGGCTTCGGCACTGATTTAAAAACACGTTTGGCGAGCGAACTTGACGCAATCCTGAGCGAAAAGCCCGTCCCTTAATCAGTAAGGTTCAATCGGCAATTTTACCAGTCGAGGTGATACATAATTGAGCAAGTGACGGCCGCCTACATATCCGGCCTCAAAGCAGGCCGTGGATATGGCAATGTAATCCCATCTATCCTCGTCAAGATAGCAGGAAAACATACTTAGATAGTGATGCAGCCACTTTCGACTTAAACCAGAAAAAACTCGCCGCACGAACATTAGAAACAATGATACGACCTTGATTTGAGACTTAGTTAAGTCTGATTTGTCCACATCGGCGCCACCAACCACACCGCTGACCTGCAGCAGTGCCGACTCAGCCAGCACATAGCGATCGCCAGGTATGCGACTGGCAACACCCGCTAATTCCAGAAGGGTTAACGATGAGGCTGCCTGCGGCACAGTAAGCCCGCTATCGCGCGTTAGAACATCGGTATGCGCTGGATTTGTGGACAACAACGTTGCGATCTTTTGTTGATCTTCACTAAGTGAAGCAATAAGAGATTTCAAGGCCTCCACTACCGCTTCCGCACTATCCTCATTCGACAACCCATTGTCACTTATTGGCTGGTCATTGAGACTGCCAGGCGGCATAGCGCCGGGACGGCTGTCAGCTTCATCTAATCCGAAGTAAAGTTCTTCCTCCTGAGGATGTTTTCCCTTTGGTGTTTCACTGCTGCGATGGAAAAACACCTCTTGAAAAAACGATGATTTCACTAAAGTGGTGTCCTCATCTAATTTTTGACCAACTGCATAACCGATAGCTTTGAAAATATGTGCAGCAGAAGATTGCGAGACACCAACAACCTCATGAAATAATTTGCCACTAAAAAATTGTTTGCTCGCCAATAATTTGAGCGCAAAAAGCCAGGCGCGAGGCCGCCTAACATTGCTAAGAAACCCACCAGCGGTTAAAGACTGCCATTGTCCGCAATGAAGACACTTACCCTTTCTACTACCCTTCTTTCTTAAAAAATCGGTCGATCGACATTCTCTGCAAAAGATTAAAAGTGCTTCAATCGCATGCTGCAGTAGGGCATACCACACATGCTCGATGCTAGGATACTGCTCATTAAATTGTCTATACAACTCAGTCAATTTGAGTTTTTCCAGAGCACGCCGCTCGTTGTTTTTATTTTCTTCAACCATTTTTCGTTTCCTCCGCTTAAACATGTAAACGTAAAAACTCAAGGGAAAGTTCAATGAATTTGATTAAAAATGGTCGCAAGAATTGCCGTTAGAATCACATAGATGAATAGAGCATTGATTTATCAACCGATAACTGTTGTTGAACACAACGAGCAATGGACCACAGTCTACTGCAGCTTTTTCAACGAACCTTATCTACTGAAAACTTGCATGCGCAGTTCTATTTAAACGTGCCGTTAAATAGACATTGCTCTAAATTTTGTGACCTAGATATTTAAATCGCCTGAATAAAAGTGAGGCAAGACTAATTGCAGCGGGCAGAATTTCTATTATTGCTCGGCAAGAAGTCAGTGCCGACTTAAAACAAGCTCGAGTTCTAAGGCCTGATCTCGATACTTAGCCTTCTATCTCACTTTCGAGCAATTCGAAAAGCACCAGACTGCGAGATTTGAGAGAAAACTTAGAGCCAAAATCAAAACGCTCTAGATCACGCGATTCATCAAATGTATCGATCAGCAAGCTCCAACGACCTTCCTTACATTCTCTCGTTTGAGCTGTTTTAGCGGGAGTGCAAAACAGGTCATAGTGGGCAGGCATCACATAAGTAATATCGTCAGCGGAGGCGTTAAGAAGCATAAAAAGAGTGTTGCCGACGATTGGATCACCCATTTCATCAATTTCCGTAATTCCAAATCCGTCGATCACCATACCGAAACTTTGCAGATTTGAATTCATCCATTCTTTAGCAGTAAGCTCATGGGCTTTGGAATTAAACCAGGCTACATCGCGATTTCCTTCTAAGCTCTCTAACCGACCGCTTAAGAATTTACGACGCAGAAGAACCGGTTGGGTTTTACGAATATGAGTTACCCGACGAACAAAATTACAGAATTTATTTTCTTCTTCGGTTAGTTGCCAACCATACCAGCTGATTTCGCTGTCCTGGCAGTAAGCATTGTTATTGCCTTTTTGAGTGCGGCTCAGTTCATCTCCACCGCTAATCATCGGCACTCCAAGCGACAACAGTAGTGTTGCCATCAAATTGCGTTTCTGACGAGCGCGAAGCTCTTTTATTTTCGTGTCTGTGGAATAACCTTCTACTCCACAGTTCCAGCTACTGTTGTGATTTTCGCCATCATTGTTACTTTCAAGATTATCTTTATTATGCTTCTCGTTATAAGTCACGAGATCGTTCAAAGTGAAGCCATCGTGACAGGTGACGAAATTGATGCTGGCATGCGGAGCACGTCCGCTGTGCTCATAAAGATCGCTACTGCCGGACAATCGCGTGGCCATTTCTCCGGCCACGCCCAAATCGCCTTTCCAGAAGCGCCTCACTGTATCTCTAAATTTACCGTTCCACTCGGTCCATAAGACAGGAAAATTTCCTACCTGATAGCCGCCCTCACCCAGATCCCACGGCTCTGCTATTAATTTGACTTGCGATATTCTTGGATCTTGAGCAATAACGTCAAAAAACGACGAAAGTTTGTCGACTGCATATAGCTCGCGCGCCAGAGCGCTCGCCAGATCAAAGCGAAAACCGTCGACGTGCATGTCTTCGATCCAATAACGTAAGCTGTCCATGATTAGCTGAATGACACGCGGATGAGTAACGTTCAAAGTGTTACCGCAGCCGGTGTAGTCTACGTAAAACCGTTGATCCTCGACATTAGTGCGGTAGTAGGCACTATTGTCAATGCCGCGGAAGCAGATGGTTGGACCCATATGACTGCCTTCACCAGTGTGGTTGTAAACCACATCGAGAATTACTTCCAGACCGGCTGCGTGAAGGGCACGCACCATTATTTTAAATTCGCGTACGTGATCCGTAGTGCCTTGCTGATTTGCTAATCGCCACTCCGGAGCGAAGTAACCGAGCGTGTTGTAGCCCCAATAATTAGTAAGACCCTTATCGACAAGAAAACGATCATTGATTTTCACATGCACCGGCATGAGCTCAATCGCGGTTACTCCGAGACCCTTCAAATGCTTAATCACAGGCTCAGTAGCTAGCGCTGCGTAAGTCCCCCGCACATGATCGGGAATCTCTAAATTCTGGAAAGTCAGTCCTTTGACGTGAGCCTCATAAATAATAGTTTTATGCCAGGGAGTTTTCGGTGGACGATCTGAGCCCCAGGAAAAGGCAGGATCCACTACGGCGCAAAGCGGAGCATATGGTGCTGAATCACGGGTATCGAAACTCAGGTCTTTGCTTGGATCGCCAGTTTTATAACCAAACAAACTATCGTCCCATTTAACAGAACGCACGACTGACTTAGCGTATGGATCGAGGAGCAGCTTGTTGGCATTAAAGCGCATGCCTTTTTCAGGATCGTAGGGACCATGTACACGATACCCATACAACTGACCAGGCAAAATGGCAGGCAAGTAAACGTGCCGAACATTGTTGTTGTACTCAGGCAAACGAATTCGCTGTGATTCTTTTGTCGATTCTATTGAGTCAAAGAGGCAGAGTTCAACTTTCGTCGCATTCTCCGCGAAAATTGCGAAGTTGACCCCTAAACCATCCCAGGTGGCTCCCAGTGGATATGGCTCTCCAGGCATTAAGCGCATGATGACTCCTAAAACGGCTGGCATTCGCTAGCCATAATCTCGAACAACTAATTTTAGCGCCTTCTGCGAATTGTGCAGCGGACAACCGTTAACGGTTGATGGATCTACAGACCCTGGTGCTCGAAACGGCGAAACAGTCAGCGCAGCTCGATGGCCATATCGCCGGAGGTCAGCTTGACAATCGCCCCTGAAGTCATCATCGCGGCAGCATTACCGTCACCCTTGACATGACAATCGAAAAAAGCCGTAGTCGCAATTTGTACCCAGCGCACATGATCGTTATTGACAGGGCCCGAGCCAAAAAATCTGGTGCCGGTAATCCCACCGAAACCGTGGTAGCCTCCATTGATGACGAGCAAATATTTGTCACCTGGGGCGCCCAACTTGAACGGTTCGGAACGCCAATGATAATTTTGACGCCTGCGACCATTGTCTTCAGTGCCGGTAATAATCATCATTGGCCGCTCAAAATTGTCCCAGGCCGACTGATCGAAATCGGCACTTTCAGTCAGTGCACGGCCACTGCCTTGTGGCGAAAGGAGCAAGAATGCTTTTGGTCTGGCGTCCATGAACGGTGTGCGCAAGGCATTCTGACTGCGACTACTACAATTTGCGAAATTGCCGCTGGCTAATTGTGCACCACCTATTAACATTGCTGTGTGCGAGCCAAATGAATGCCCGCCCAGGCCAATTTGGTCGTGGTCAAAAGCTCCCTTGAACTTCGTTAATTTCTGCGCAATGACGTCAATCTGGTCAAGGATAAACAGAATGTCTTGCGGACGACTTTCCCAGCCAACAAATAGCGGAGTCAAGTCGCGCAGTTCAGTTAGAGTTGGCTTACGATAAGCCGCCGAGTCGTAGTGGGTGGGTTGAACCACAACATAGCCGTGCTGGGCCCAATACTGGGCCAGCGGCTGATAGCCATCTTTACTGCCTAATAAACCATGAGAAAAAACAATTACCGGCCACGACGCGATTGCCGTTTCTTCGGCAGACTGGAGTGGATAGGTCACTCTCACAGCTAGACTTTTTTGGCGAACCTGGTCAAAAAGTGCGAGCTCATCGAAGTCTATTTCAAACAAATCAAGTACTCATATAAGAAGCATGTCTATCGTCAAGGTAGAGGCTCGAACAGAAATTGCAAATCACTTTCGCTAAAGCTGATTGAAGCCGCCGACTCGGCGTCGAAGATTGCTTCGCAAAGCGCTCGCTTACGTGTCTGCAATTCCAACATACGCTCCTCAATGGTGCCCCGGGCAACAAATTTATAGATGAAGACTTTTTTTGTTTGACCGATACGATGGGCCCGATCAGTAGCCTGGTCTTCCACGGCCGGATTCCACCAGGGATCGTAATGAATGACCGTATCAGCGGCAGTAAGATTGAGACCCGTGCCACCGGCCTTGAGACTTATGAGAAAGACCGACGCTGAACCATCTTGAAATTCGGCGACAGGAGTGACTCTATCAGTGGTATCACCGCGCAGTTGCACAAAGGCAATTTCTTTTGCTTTCAATTCTGGCGCAATCAAGTCGAGCATGCTGGTGAATTGCGAAAACAGTAAGATTTTGCGGCCATTCTCCACAAGAGGTTCGAGCAAATCAATCACGGCTTCCAGTTTGGCAGAATCAAGGATAGTCGCCGGCTGAGGCAATTCTAGCTTGACTAAACGAGGGTCACAACACACTTGCCTGAGCTTAAGCATGGCATCAAGAATGACAATTTGAGAGCGGTTGATGCCCTTTTTGCTGATCTCGTCTTTGACTCGCTGTTCGCCTGCGGAACGAACAGTTTCATAAAGGTCGCGTTGCATCGAAGTGAGCTCAAGTTCCTGCAGCATCAAAGTTTTGTCGGGCAAATCTTTGGCTACCTGCTCTTTTAAACGCCGTAAAATAAACGGACTTAATCGCCTGGCCAATAGTTGCCTTACAGCAACGTTTTTTTGCTTCTCAATTGGTGTGCGGAAATGCTTATTGAATACTTTGACGTCGTCGAGCATACCCGGCATCAAAAATTCGAACAATGACCAGAGTTCGCCTAAATGATTTTCTACAGGAGTACCAGACACACACAGCCTGTATTGCGCTTTCAATGAGCGAGCCACTTTCGCACCTTTAGTGCCTGCATTTTTAATTGCTTGAGCTTCGTCAAGAATGACAGCTTGCCATTCGACGTCAGCCAGTTGCTTGCTGTCACGAATTAAAATTGCATAAGTGGTCAATACTAAGTCAGGCTTTAGTGCCGCGGCTTTGAGCATATTGCCCAGATTGGCACTGGAGCGCTCGGCACCGTGATAGGCGAAAGCAGTGAGGTCTGGTGCGAAACGCTTTGTTTCAGTAATCCAATTATTGAGCACACTAGTAGGACAGACCACCAGCACCGGTTTAGCAAGACGCTGTTGCTCCTTCTCCAAATCAAGGTGAGCCAGTACTTGCACAGTTTTACCGAGACCCATATCGTCAGCCAATATGCCTGACAGACCAGCGCGAGCTAGACCCTGAAGCCAGGCCAATCCGTCTAGCTGATAAGGTCTCAGTTGTGCCTGAAAATTCTTAGCTGGTTGAACCGCCGGCAAATTGGCAAGCTGCATAATTTGATCGGCGCGGGCAAGAAAGTCGGCAGCACCATTGACTTTAAACCCTTTTAAAGCAGGATCTTGCGCCACCGCATTTAGTTGCGATAAAGAGACTCGCATTTGATCGCGCTCTGGTGCGTTATTGACACACAACTCCACCAGATTAGCAAGAATAGCCCTCACTCGGTCAAAAGGTAGAATCAATATTCGTCCATCAGGCAGACGGCTATAAAATTTTCCATCGCGGCCGAGAGATGCGATATCACGGGCGGTGAATGATTTTAATTTGCTCAGCGCTCGTTGTAAAACAGGAAAAATCGAAATAGTCTCGCCGTCTACATCAATTCCTAGGCTCAAACCAAACCAGAAATCGCCGCTTTCGTGAATTTCAAATTGCCAGTTGGCCTGGCGATCGCTTTGATCCGACTCATCACTGACATCAATCACTCCTGGACGAAAAGCAGGGGCCGCGGCCTTGACCGCCTCCTTCTCATTTTTCTGCAAAGAACTGGCAAACAAATTAGTGTGCCGCTTGAACTGCCAGGTGGCCGGCAGCTCTGCAGATCGAACATCAGACTGAGACTGAGACTGAGACTCTGAATCTGAATCAAAAGATTCCAATGATCTATTTTCCACTAGAGACGCAAGCACGCTCTGCTTCGCCGGCAAATCGAGAGTGGGCAAGGGAGAATCTATTCTTGCTTGCTTGTCACGCTTCTGGCTGACAGATGAAAAGGTGCGCTCATCATCGAAATCGAAAAACGCATAGACCAGCGCAGCAGCGTGCTTACAAGCTTTCCTACGCTCGCATGTGCAGAGCGACCAGCTAACATCAAATCCAGGTTGAACGAGAAAAACGCTCACGGCATAGGGCTTGGCCTGACTGCCGTGTACCTTTCCAGTTAACGAGTTGCCGGCATCGTCATACGAGCAACTGATTACGCGCCCCTGGGAATGACGTTCCTGGCCCTCTTGCAGAGTCTCAGTATCAAAATATTTGAGCGCGTGATTGATATTCATAAGTGGAAGTTCTTAACAAGCATGCCTGAGTAAAAGTAATGCGTTAATCATAGTGCCGATTGCTTGCAATCAGTAGCTTTTAATCAATTTGCTAATTAAGCTGCAACACATTGGTAATAAAATAGAATTATGAGATGTTCAATTCAAAATCGCCCTGTAATTGCCCTGCCCGCCACAAATGTCTGTCGTCTGCTTAATTTGGCAACAGTGCTTGCCATTGGCGCATCGGTGGCAACACTGGCTACCGCTTGGTCGAAGCTTCCGGAACTGGTGGTTTCGCATTTCAGCGCATCTGGTCAGGTCAATGGCACACTGCCCCGTCTATTTCTCTGGGCCCTGGTCGCTTTGAATATGATGATTGTCACTGTCTTGACGGCATATTTTTGCAGACCAGCACCATAATTTGGTATATGCAGCAATCTTTCAAATTAAAGTAAATCGAATCAACTGACTTATGTGACATTGGAGTCACTCGCAAACTGAGCCCTGGTAGTAGGTCTTGAGCGCCTTAACTTGAAGCACTGAATGCTCAGGATAGCGTAAAGCCGAAAGCATGCCACCATAAGCGCAGCCAGTGTCAACATTGACTATCCGCGCTCCGGACAACGAGACAATTGTTTCCACATCATCCACTACCGAGTGACCCCGCACGATGGTCGAGTAAGGCCCTGCATAAGCGTGGGCCCAATCTTGCAAGCGAATGGGAAAGCCATCAGCATTAATTCCCGCCACCTGACCATAAAGAGCCCAGGCCTTTTCGCTCTTCAATTCCTTGTCGGAAAGTTGATCCATATTTTCGCGATTAATTGGAAGCACAGCTCCATGTACCACAAGTAAATTACCTTCAGCAAACCGGTACGGTAATTGTTCCAGGAATTCTTTAACCCGGCTAAGAAATGCGTCTCCTCTTGGTTCTAGCTGCGCCAGAGTCGCAGTGAGCATTTGACCGGCGCGCATAGTTTGCTCACCGCGGTGTAAATATTTTCGCAATTTCTCATCGTGATTACCAAGTAAAACTGTGATGCGTTTTTGATCATAGAGCTCGATCAGCAGCTCAAGCACACCATCGCTGGACGGCCCTCGATCAACAAGATCGCCGACGAAAATCAGCTGACGATTAGAATGACGAGTTTTATACACCCCATTTTGATCATAGCCCAGTAAGCCCATCAGCTCTCTAAGTTCATCGAGACAGCCGTGGACATCTCCAATGATGTCGTAATTGATCATCGCGATTCTGCCACCACTTTTATCATTTTCATAACAGCTTTGGGCTATGAATTTTCGCCAAAAATCATCACACCTTTGTCTTTTAGTCTGGCAAAATCAGCCGCTTCAAGCGCAGCTGAAACCAGCACTCCTGGATGCTCGCAGGTGGCAGGCACATTTGCCACACCAATACTAAAACGACCAGCTCCCAGTAATTCTTCCAAAACTTTGGCCAATCGCTGAGCACAAAGGGCAGCCTCAGCAGTTTCAGACTGAGGCAAAATTAAAGCCACCGAATTTTGGAATAGGCAAGGCAGATCTACACTGCGAATGGAAGATTTGAGCTTTTGACCGAACTCCATCAGAGAAGTGCGAATTTCAGTTTTGTTCAATGAAATCATCAAGAGCGAAAACGGAGTTTTAAACCGCTGGAAGCGATCGAATTCCAGACTAAGAAACCAGAAAAAGCAACCTTCGTTTAGCAACCCAATTTCTTGGTCAGTCACGCCCATCAAACATTGAGTGTATGCCACGGTGTTAAACGCCGTGGGAGCAGGCAGTTCAAGAGGTATGGCCGCCATGGTAGGAATTCTGACAACGGTTTTGCTATTGCTCATTGCTGTCCTGGTCAAATCTTGCACTTTCGTCCGCACCAGATCGAGATGCTGAGTGCTGGTTGTCCAAAGCAATGTAGAACCATTTTTCTCACTATCGAACAAATACCACTTGGGTGTGCTTTCTGAAGCAAAAGCAAAACTTGCACTAAGGGTAAATTCCTGGTCTTTTAAAGGGCTGAAAGGCAAGCCGATAGTGGACGAAGTGCTATCTTTCGCAGATTGAAGCAGAGACTCCAGATCTTGCAGAGATGGTGTCCGATCAATTGAAGCTAGAATGATTTTTTTGTGCATGCAATGGGACCAAATGGCGCCAATATTGTACTACACAAGCCTCCAATCTTACTATAACATATAAGATTACTGCGGAAAATTTTTGATGCGCCAACCCAATTGCAGGAGCAAAAATTGAGAGTGAAGCTAACTTTGAAGTTCAGAGTGAACGTGACGTTGAAACTGAAACTATGCCGAGTCTGAAGCGGCGGCTACACTTTGACTGATATTCACGATGATGGCGCTTTAGCACCACCATCATGAATAATTAGGCCAGCTGCGGACATCTTCCGACAGGCGATTGGAAATCCAGGCAACATCAACATAAAATTGACTACTTTGAAGGCTTTTGGGAGTGCAGTGCATGAGCTTTTGTTTTGGCATGTTGCTTTGTTTTGACTTTCTGCACAGGCAGCGGACCACGTGCTGCATTTTTGATTTGAAAGTAATTGAAAATTCCCGTAGCAACTGACTCCGCCACACTCTCCTGATAAGCGCCATCACTGAGCAACGAATTGGTGCGGGTGTTACTGAGATAGCCGATTTCAACCAGTGTACTTGGCACGTTGTTATGGTGCAAAACAAACAAACGCTCTTGCTTAACCCAATTGGGGTTCTCTTTTAGCCCGTGAGCTATAGACTTAAGCAGAGTAATAGCCAGTTTAGATGAACGACGATTGTAATAGTAAGTTTCAATGCCATCAATTGACGTGTGGCGGTTAGCGTTTGCATGAACACTGACAAATATGTCTGGACGCAATTTGAGGCTTCGATTGACGCGAGCCTGCAGACTGAGCGTGATATCAGCTGTTCGTGTCATATGCACAATAGCACCCATGCGCTCCAGCCTGGCTTTGAGCTTGAAGGTGACCGCAAGATTGACATCCTTTTCTGCCACATTCTGATAGAGCGCTCCATCCTGGCTACCACCGTGACCGGCGTCCAATAAGATGACAAGACCCTTCAGACCGTCCGGATGCGAGTTGCCAAAAGACGCGTTCAAAGAATCTGCGTTCACTATAGTCAAGGGCATGCGCGCTTTTAGAGTATCCGAAAAGAAGGCTGTTGGCACTTTGATCAATGAACCGTTAACGGTTGATGAATCTGTTTTGATCCGTGAACCGTTAACGGTTGAATCTAAGCAAGGCAACTTGACCGCGCTAGAATCGCCAACCACGGCGCTTTGGCAACAAACAACGGCTGAAATGCCGAATATGAAAAGACACGCCAGCATAAAGCGAGCGCTAGTTCGCGAAATAGCGCGCTGGCTTAGCGCAAATTGAGGTTTCATACATTTTGAGTTTATAGGTTAATGAAATTAGCAAAGGCGTAACCACTCATGTCTCAAATAAGAAACAAGATTGAGAGCAAGAGTCTTTTGCGTATTTCGTTTGAAGTGAATAAGCCTGCGAAAGTTAAATTGAGAAGTTAGACCTTCAACCTAATATTCTTGATGACCGAGAAGCAAGTAAAACAAAGCCGTACGGGCAATCTAGTATGCCAGCAGCGCATTGTTTTAACTATGCCAATCACTCAACCGAGTTACTTAACATCAGGCCTTTCAATCAGTCAAATTCAACTACTGAGTCACGCTAGCAGGCTCTTCCAGTTTGACATTGCCAATGCAGTCTTTTGTGCCACGTACTCTAATTTGCGTGACAATTACCGCAGGATCGAGATCGAAGGTGCGGCTGGTGGCACGCATTTTACGAGCAAACATGGTTAGATGTTCTGGAGTTTGTATAGCGTAGAGATAGTAGGGTGTTTCACCGCTCTTGGGCGTCACTTCAAAAGCTTTGACAGCGGTAATACCGGAAAAGGAACTCTCTGAAAGACCAGTTTCTTTGGCTACTCGCTCATTAGTAAACTGCACTTCGCGCACTCTATTTGCAGCAACAAAATCTTTGTTGAAACGACTGGGACTAAAAGCTCCAACTTTGCCTACGTCATATGCCTGCACCAGAATTTGTTCAGGAGCAGCCGCCATCTTGGCAGATTCATAGTCTTCCCAAATTCTTATAGACTGATCCGGGGCAATTTTAAGAAAAGCCGGAGCCGAAGCATCAAGTAGCTTGGTTTTCACGGGCACAAAAGTCTTGTTGTTAAAACGAATGGCTACGTCGCATTTAGGCAGAATCACAACGTCGTGATCGCCGTCAAATGCCAGTCCAGGTTCAGCTTGCGCCGGTAGCGCCTGGCACAGGTTCCATGCAGCGACGGCCAAACAGGGAGCAAGAAGCAAACTGGCCAGGCGTTGCTGGGCATTTTTATAAGACATTGACTTCCCTTTAGTAGTGTTGCAGCGTGATGCTACAGTATCCTACTATGAAAGACGACCTCACATCGACTACAACACTCTAAATCAAGCCTTTCTTCATCATCAAACGAGCTCTAGTGATCAAAACGTACTTTAAAAGAAATTGTCTGTTAGCCGCCGCCAGCCTGATTTTGTGCCATGGTGAAGCTGCGGCAAATGAATTGAGAGCCTTTGATGCGGCTTTTAAACCAGCCCTGGAAAATTATCAAAGTGAGCAGTATGGCCAGGCTTACGACGAATTCAACAACATCACAAGCAATCCGGCCCTGACGGCTGCAGAAAGAATACTGGCCGAAACCGGCGCCGGCGCTTCTGCCTACCAGAACAGCAGGTATACAAAAGCACTGCAACATTACAAAC
>CASBPX010000065.1 GCA_949127735.1 Candidatus Obscuribacterales bacterium
CCCAGTGACTGACGCCCGAGAGACGTCAAATATTTTTTAGCCACCAACTTTTCTGTGGCGCTCGCGCCAATGCCGGCCAGAGCGTCGACGCTACCCCATACCAGGTCAGCGGCGGAGGCTGTGCGGTCTTTGCTGTCAAGCATCACCGCTTCCATTCCACTTTTGGTGCCATATTTGACCAGAGAGCCGGCAGCCATAGCCATTGGAATGGTCAGAGCTTTGCCCCAGTTGCGAGTACCGGCGGCGCTGGCGATTGAAAATACCACTGTGCCGGTGATGCCAGCGGCCAGGCTGCTGGTCATTTCAGCTGCTGCTTGCTTGAAGCTGGGGTCAGACTTTTCGGTCTTGCCAGGCTTGCCTGCCGCCGTCAGGTCCATCAAGTTTAAGCCACCATTTCCATGGGGTTGTGACGCATCGCTTGAATGAACGGCCTCGAGCTTGGGCAAATTACCGACCCCTTTACAAGTAAAGGTAAGATTATGGTAGTAATCTGGAATTAGATAAGGTGGTCGTCCCACACTTATACGTAGTTGCCCCACTTGACCGACTGAATTAATGCAATCTTGCCAATTAATTGAAGAAATTCCGGCTATTTGCCTTTTTTGCTCTGCCCAACTTTGCTTGCGGCAGCAGGTGCTCAATCTCGCCCTGGGCGAAGACAAAGACGTTCTCTGCCTCAAATGTCTGGCGGCCGATAATAATAAAAGCCCTGAAGAATTGCTTGATTCGCTGGCTGGTTATATAGTCAGTCGCGAATGTTTTGCTAAACAATGGCAGCTCTATGCTGCTCAAGATGTCTGCCCTGACCCGGTTGGCTGCTTGCCAGCCCTTTGCTTTAGCAAAAGGGGCTAAAACTAAAAAGGAAATTGGATGGAAGGCGCCCAGAATAGTTTTCTACTTGATTTACGAGGGGTTGCTTGCCCTATGAATTTTGTCAAAACCCGTTTGCGACTAGACAAAATGGTCACTGGTGAGCTTCTTGAGGTATTACTTGATGATGGCGAACCAATCGAAAGTGTCACCAGTAGTGTTATGAGTGAAGGCCATCTGGTCGAAAGTTCAACTAAAATTGAAGCAAATTATCACAGACTAATAATCCGCAAAACAGCAGCTGCATAGGGCTTTCGGGTCGTTTCTAGCGGTTTCGGCAGAGGCCTGAGAGTAAAGCAGGGGCGATTTTGGCAAAAAACCGCTATCATGGCTTTCCTAAGGCCTCAATTGTTTTTGTTGGCGGTTCAGGAAACAGAAAACAGCATATGTTTAAAGTTATTTTGCTCGCAGTCACTATCACTGCTTTGTGCCAAACAACTGCTCTCGCCCAAGCGACTCAGCACAATTCACATGGTGTCGCATCTAGTGCTGCTGCTGCACCAGATTTGGTGCATTTGAAAGCGCGTGTACAGGCTGAACCGTCTGATGCCAAAGTGCGTTACGCATACGCTGAGGGTCTGCGCAAGCTCGGTCGCAACAAAGAAGCCAGCCATGAGTATCTGGCAGTCACCGAACTTGACCCGGCTTTTTATCATGCCTATCACCAGCTTTCTGTAATTTCAAGTGACAAACAATTACTTGATGATGCCATCAGTCGTCTCAATTTTGCCAAAGCCGAGAAGCCTAAAGATTTATTTTTGCGTGTGGCCCTGTCGGAGCTTTACGAGAAGAAGGGTGATAGCTACACCGCAGGTAAAGTACTGGTGGAGCTGGTTTACGATAATGGCGTACCCGAAAAATTTGCCGCCAAAGTCAATCAACGCATCAGATTTTTGCAGGCGAAGTCGAAGCATGGTCAGTCTTTAGACAAAGCCTTTGTCAACGACGACACCATGGAGACTAATCCTCCTCCCCTGCCGGAAGGCACTCTTAATCGCGATCTATCCATATCTAAGGTAAAAGAGCCAAGAGTGATGCAAGGATTTGGTCATGCCACATTACTTCCATAGATACAGCTATAAAGACAGTTGTAAATACGGCGCGCTGATCTGCATCACGGCAGTATTAAGCCTGGGGGCCTGCTCCGGCCGCGTCGATCCGCCTTCCGAACGTTTTGGCAAGCTTGAGCAAAAAAATACAATTCACGCTGAGTCTGAAGCCCCCGGCACGGTGCAGGGCTCGCATCAGTTTGATATGAATGCCGAAACCATAATTTCAGACGGTTGTCTGCATGCCTGGCGCAAGGCCTGCGCCGGCGACGAGAAAACAGCAATGGCTGAATTGCAATCGCTCAATAAGCGCTATCCGCAAATTTTGACTATCGAAATGATGATGGGTCAAGTGCTTGATCATTTTGGTAAAAGAGAAGAAGCAATTGTGCACTATCGCAAAGCCGCTGTGGGCAATGAGTTCAGCTCACTGCACTCGTATAAGCTGGCCGAGGCTTACCGCAAAGCCGGCAAGAATGCCGAAGGCATAGTGATTTATCGCAAGCTTTTAAAGTTGGCGCCTGATTTTGACGCGGCCAAACTTGGCCTGGCCCAATGTCTCGCCAGCACTGAAGAAGGTAAGGTTGAGGCCCGGGGGCTGGTGATGGAAGTATCGAAAAATCCGCCCCCTGATAAACCTACTGCCGATTTGTTGGCAAAGCTCAGGGGCGAGTTGGGTCTTGGTAAAACGGTCTCGAAATGACACTGTTTTGAATGCAAGCCAATATTTTCTAAGAATTGACTTAATCAAACTACGCCTCATAGGCCTATGCTGGTCGTACAATATGGAAAGTAAATATACTTTTTGTATTCACAGGCCTTATGCGCCTGGCAACCGGTTTTAGCAGCGTTCAGCAGAGAAGAGAGGAATTAGTGGTGGTCAAAGAAGCTAGTGCACTAGAAGCAACGGGTAAAACCGCTGTGGAAGAAATTTCCATCGACGGATTTGATTACATCGAATTTTTTGTCGGCAACGCTCTGCAAGCCAGTTACTATTACAATCGAGGCTTCGGTTTTGACATCGTTGGTTACCGTGGTTTAGAAACCGGCAATCGAGACGCCGTTTCTTATGTGCTTAAGCAAGAAAAAGTGACTATCGTTCTAACGGCCGCTCTACAGCCAAACCACGCAGTGGCCGAGCACGTGCTCACTCATGGCGACGGTGTTAAAAATGTGGCCATGCGCACTCGCGACGTACGTAAGGCTTATGAGACTGCCATTGCCCGTGGTGCTCGTTCGGTACAAGAACCTACTTCTGTTACTGATGAAAACGGCACTTACATCTCTGCGGCCATTGCCACTTATGGAGAAACTGTTCACACTTTTCTCGATCGCACAAACTATAAAGGTTTTGCTCCCGGCTTCAAAGAAGTTGAGAAGAAGGGTGTTTCGGTCGGCCTTGCCTCTGTAGATCACGTAGTTGGCAATGTGGAAGCCACCAAACTTGACCAGTGGGTTGAGTTCTACAGCAAAATTTTCGGGTTCCATATTTATCAATATTTTGATGCGAAAGATATCAGCACCAAGTATTCTGCCCTGGTTTCAAAAGTAATGGCCAACAAGAGCGGCTCAATCAAGTTGCCTATTAATGAGCCATTCGATGAAGGCTTACGCAAATCGCAAATTACCGAATATCTCGATTTCTATCATGCTCCTGGTGTGCAACACATTGCCATCACCACCCGCGATATCATCGCCACGGTAAAAGAATTGCGTCAGCGTGGCATTGAGTTTCTCAACGCTCCGCCTTCTTACTACGAGGCGCTGCCTGCCCGTGTGGGCCAGATTGACGAAGATATGCAAGAACTGGCTAAATGGGGCATTCTTGTCGACCGCGAGTCAGAAGGTTATTTGCTGCAGATTTTCACCAAACCAGTGCAAGATCGGCCGACACTTTTCTTTGAAGTAATTCAACGCAAAGGTGCTAAGGGTTTCGGCAAAGGCAATTTCCAGGCTCTGTTCGAATCAATTGAGCTTGAGCAAGCATCTAGAGGCAACCTTTAGGCCTTATGCCGGGCGAAGTTTTGCACTATCTCGACGAGCATATCCAGCCGCTACGCGCGGCGGTGAGTGAGCTCAGCGAGCAAATTAAAGTTAGTGCTGTGGACAGTAGTGTTGGTTATCTTGATAGCGCTGAAGCGGCTGAGGGCGCTGGAAAAGATCCTTACTGGCCTAAGTGGCATAGCCCCTGGTGGCATGCTTTATTGCTTGACGAACTTGGTCTCGCCACTCGCATTCCGGTCACTTTTATTGAGCAGTATGCTGAAACCATCGATAAGCATTATCTGCATTTTTTCCCCTTTACGGAAGAAGAAGTACCTCGCGGTTTCGACCCGGCGTTAAATGTAGCCTGCCACTGCTATTTAGGTTCTGTTTATCGCGTGTTTTATAACACCAAGCTTTTTGATGCCGATTTGAAACTACTTGACGGTCGCATTCTCTCCGGCAAAACTGCGGTTGCCCGCACGATCCCTAGTGATTCATTTGATGCCTCCCCTGACCATGAGCGGGCCTTGAGCTGGGTGCGCCCCTGGTTCGTCAGATATAAAATGCAGCAAGGTGGCCTCAATTGCGATGAGTCTAATTATTTGCAAGATCAGCCAAATGGTTCGGTGCTTTCTACAATGCCGGCTCTTGAAGCGCTTATTGCTTTTGATACCAATCTACTGACAGAAGAAGAATTGCTCTTTTTAGATCAGGGTGTGGAATATTTATTGGAGAGGAAAATGTTTCGCTCCAAACGCACCAATGAAGTTATTGATCAGAAATGGCTGCAGCCGGCCTTCCCGCGCTTTTATTTCTATGATGTTTTGCGCGGATTAACCCTGGTGACAAAATGGGCGCTCAAGCGTTCGCGAAAGATTTCTCGGGATGCCATTAGCGAAGCTCTTGAACATCTGGCTGCACACGTGACTCCAGCTGGCTTTGTGCCTAAACAGTCGCATGTCAAAGAGTATAAAACTTTGATTCTAACTGAAGGTGGCGGGCACGAACGTGGTCACGCTTCTACATCTTTTGCTTTGCTTGACGCCGTGGACCGGCCAGGCGAGCCAAGTCTGGCTTTGACTCAGGAATATCTCGGTCTTCTGCTCAGGCTTAAATATATGTCTGATGGGCGTCTTTTGCGCTGAGAATTTTTCAGAAATTCACTCGGCGATAATAATGGCTCCCCCGGCCTTCTTACATGCTTTGAGTAAGCTTTTATCGAGCGCGTTGTCCGTGATGATCGAGCCAACGTCGTTGAGCCAGGCTATGCGATATGGTGCTGCCTTACCAAACTTATCACTGCCTGCCAGAATAATTGTATCTGCCGATTGATTGATGAAGGCCCGCTTTACCAGTGCGTCATCAGGGTGCGAAACTGTGGCACCAAATTCTTCATGCACACTTTCTACGCTTACAAGAGTAAGGTCGGCCTGGATAGTCTCAATTTCTTTCAACAGACCAGGGCCCATAGTAAGCAACAGCTCTTTCACCACCTTGCCCCCCAGCAGGCGCACATGGCAATCGGTGTGCTCAGTCAATGCTATGGCCGTGGGCAAACTGTAAGTAATGAATGTTGCTCTCAAGTTTTTCGCTAAAAATTGTGCCACCATGGCTGTGGTTGTGCCGCCATCAATAAATACAACCTGACCCTCGCCCACCATGGCTGCCGCTTTTTTTGCGATCACGGCTTTTTCGCCTGGTGCTTCTTTTTGTCTTTTGGCATAGCTCATGGGCACATTGCCTACGGGCAGGGCGCCACCGTGGACACGTTTTAGCATTCCCGCCATCGACAGATCTTTAAGATCACGTCTGATTGTGTCTTCTGATACCTTGAGTTCAATCACAAGCTCAGAAGAGAGCACGCGGCCACGCCCAGCAAGGGCTTCGAGAATTTTGTTTTTGCGTTCTTGGTTAAGCATTTTATCGATTTTGCCGGTTTGGCTGTTCAATTCTTGTCAATTGCGGGTTTCTGCGCATATACTCGGGATTGTAATGGATTTCGCGTGTTTATGCACGTCAGGCTTTTTGAATATTTGGATGAGGGAATTAAAATAATGAGCAGCAGCAAAAAAATAGAAAGCGGCATTCAGAAAAAATTTCCCTTCAAAGTTGCAGCTATTGATCTCGACGGTACATTGTTATCGCCCGAAAAAACCGTCAGTCAAGCAAACCACGATGCTATCAACCTTTTAAGAGACCATGGCTGCCAGATTATTATGGCTTCGGGTCGCCGGCATGAAGACATTCTTCCGACCTATCATCATCTCGGTTTAACCGGACCTGTGATTTCTTGTGATGGTATCGTCATCAAAATGCCTTTGACAGAAGAGATCTTGCTTGAGAAAAAACTACATCAAACCTTGGCCCACACTTTGATTCAAGAGGGGCGCGAGCATAATGTCAGCGTTTATTACTATCATGGTGAATCGGTTTTCTATTGTCAGGAAAACGAATGGACTTTGAAATATCAGGCCTGTACTCGTTCGCGCAAGCCAATTAAAAACGAATTTTTGCATGAGCTCAAAGGTGATCGGGCTCAAAAAGTTATCTTCTGCCACCATCCTGAGCGCATCGCAGAATTGCGAGCATCGCTCACTGAGCGCTATCAAGATCACATGCAAGTAATTGAGACCGAGCCAGGTTTTCTCGAATTTATGCCCCTTGCCACCAGCAAATTTACAGCTTTGCAAGAACTGGCCTTTAAGCTCGGTTTTCATACTGATGAAGCCCTGGCCTTTGGCGACAACTGGAATGACGTGGACATGTTGGCAAATGTTGGCTTTGGCGTGGCTATGACCGAAAGCAGTGAGAGCGCCAGGCGGGCCGCCAAGGCAATTTCGCCTGCGGGAGATTCGGCTACTTCATTTGCCAGAGCAGTTGAGTTAGTATTTGATCGCTTTTATCCGTCGCGAGCAATTCTTGCTCAAGCGCTGGGCCAAAGCGGTCAACCAAAGCTACAACTGGTTTAAACCTCTGACCTCCATCTGCCTGGCCGATCTGACTGCTTTTTTGCTTGAGAAATCAAGCAGCCGTCTGTTGCTTGGCATTGACGGTTGCGGCGCCGCAGGCAAGAGCACTTTCGTCCGTCGCCTGGTTGATGCTCTGGCACAAGGCGGGGCTGAGGCTCAAACTCAAATTCAAACTATTCATATGGATGATTTTTATAAACCGTCGGTTCAGCGGCTGCCGCAATGCGAATCGCTGGCGTTAATTGGATCTGATTTTGACTGGCAGCGCCTACGCCGCGATGTGCTCAAGCCTTTAAGTGACAATAACTCGGGCCATTACCAGCGTTATGATTGGCCCAGCGATAAGCTTGCCGAATGGCGCGAAGTGCAGAATCGGGGCATCATTGTAGTGGAAGGAATTTATTCCACTCGCTATGAGCTCGATACTTTTTATGATCTGACTTTCTGGCTTTATTGCTCGCGCTCAGAAAGACTTGATCGCGGCGTGGCGCGTGACGGCGAAAGTAAAAGAGACCTGTGGGAAAAATATTGGCTGCCGGCTGAAGATCGCTATGTGGAATTAGACGAACCGCACCGTCGCGCCAAAATGCTTGTAGATGGCTCAGGCAGCACTGATCAAATTTCTTTGCGTTGCGATTTAGATAGTCTTTTCGCCGCGAGCAATCGTTGATGTTTGCAAACAAAAAGAGAGCCGGCAATGCCGACTCTCTTCAATGCTTTTAGCTAGAAGCTAATTACTTTCTGGTGAAAGTAACAGTAGCTGTCTTTTCTTTAGAGCACATTTCAACGCCAGTTGTGAAGTCGAATTTGTGAGCCAAGGAAGTCATGCAGGCTTCCATGCTTTTGGACATTTGATCGCGGTTTTCGTCTTTGATCAAGCCAGCTTGCTCAAGAGCTTTGAACATGCCGCATGAAAGGTAGTGAAGGGTTGCTGATTTCTCGTCGCCCCAGATTTCTACATTGCTGCCGTAGACGTTAACGTCATATTCAGCGATAGCTTTTACGAGCTCTAAAGGTGTTTTGACTCCGAGACCTTTGAAGTACTCAACTTTGTGAGCTTCCATTGTTGTTTTGAATTCTTCGACAGCCTTTTCTCCGCCAAACTTTTGGAGAAGTTGCATTGTGGTCATCCATTGAAGGCCCAAAACGCGTGAAGCTTGTTCTTGGATTCTAACTGTGTTCCAGTTGGTTTCAATAATGGTTTTCTTGGTTTCTACGGTTGTAGTCATTGTTCTTAAGTACTCCGGCAGTGTGTGGTGGGCTGTTAACTAAGTAAACTTGGTGTTAACTCCGTAAGTATATGAGCTAGGGTAAATTTCTTAGCCCGTTTTAAGACAGGCTTCCCTATTGCGCTTGACAATGCCGTTTCTGCCTCATCCCACCGGTTGTGTCAAGTGGTGAACAAATTGAAAAATCAACATTTTTGTTCTCTTGGCATTCAGTATAGATAGACAAAATGCAGCAAGCAATTGTTGGCTGATTGTTAACCGAGAATCAATTTAGGATACATACCAGGCACAATTTGCAAAGCTTCTTCGGCAATCATCTCGTCTATAGTGTTCATAATTTCTTCCATGCGCACGTGAGCAAATTTGCCGTAAGCAGCTACTTTATTGAGCTGTTTCTCTTTTAGTTTTTTAGCTTTGCTGCCGGCCAAAATAGAAGCAACAGTTGTGCGTCCAACTTTGCCGTTCAGTTCGCCGGTTAAAACAAGAATGGCATCACGCAGCGCACTGGGAGCCCCTGGTGTTTTCTTGGCTACGGTCTTGCCTGCTTTTGAAGCCGCAGTTTTAGCAGCAGTCTTAGCGTTGCCAGCGCTTTTAGCGGCGGCTGGTCGAGACTCCGAATAAAGACTTTGGGCCGAGCGCGAATTGGCCGCACGCTTGCCATCGCTTTTTGCCGCTGCAGCTAAGCTGGGCATAGCTGTAGATAAGTATGCCGGTTTCTCTAGAGGGTGGCAGGCATCGCATCCGGTGCAGCCATTGTCGAGGCTCTGGCCAAAGTAAGCGAGAATTTGTTTGCGCCTGCAGGTAGCGTCTTGTGCGTATTTGATAATTTGATTAAGCCGATAAGAATCTCTATCTTTTCTGGCATCGAGCCAGCTCATATCTATAGAAGGCATTCTGTGGCCTGATATTTCGCGCGCTCTCACACCACTGGCGTCAACGTCGAGCAAATTCAAATGTTTGAGCAAATCAAGAGCGCTGTTAATTGCAGAATCTTCCATCCGCAAACGTTTATGCAAGTCCATAGGCCGCATAGATTGCTGCGAATTGTCATGCAAAAATTTGAGCAAATGAGCTACAGACTTGGCATCAGGAAAATTTTTGTCCATCAACCATCTTTGCGTGTAAATATCTTTGGCCTGATAAAGCAAGGTGCAAGTGGCGGCATTACCGTCGCGCCCGGCGCGGCCTGCTTCTTGATAATAATTTTCCATCGAGCCAGGCATGTTGTAGTGAATCACTCGGCGAATATTCGCTTTATCAACGCCCATGCCAAAAGCCACAGTTGAAACAATAACGCTGATGCGATCTTCTTCAAAACTGTTTTGCACTTTTTTGCGCACATCAGGCGAAAGACCGGCATGGTAACAGGCAGCTGCCACTTTCGTTGCCTTCAAGCGCCTTGCCAGTTCTTCTGCTTCTTTGCGACTGCTTGTATAAATGATCGATGGAGATTTGGCATTGCCATTTGCTAAAAGCCCGTTTACATGCCGATCTTTGTCGGCATTGTTGGCACACTGTTCAACTTCGAAGCGCAAATTAGGACGGTCAAAAGAGCCAATCACGCAAGTCATGCTGGGCAAACCAAGCGATTCAGGAATGTCGCGTTGCACGCGGGGAGTGGCCGTAGCTGTGAGTGCCAAAATTGTAGCTTTCGGCATGAGGCCGAGATAACTTCTCAAATTGCGATATTGTGGCCTGAAGTCATGACCCCACTGGCTGATGCAGTGCGCTTCATCAATCACTAATAGCGAAATATTGAGGCTCTGTAAAAGCGAGCGAAAACGTGGAGACTCCAGACGCTCAGGAGCAACATAAACGAGTTTGTATTGCCCGCGCCGCAGACCGCTTACGCGTTCTTCTGTTTCATCGGCATTGAGAGAACTGTTGAGCATGGTGGCATTGCCAATGCCGCGACGCTCGAGGCCGCTCACCTGGTCGTGCATCAGGGCAATCAAAGGAGAAATAACAACAGTGACGCCAGGCAAAATTTGGCTGGGCAGCTGATAGCAAAGCGACTTGCCATAACCTGTGGGTAGAAATGCCAAAGTGTGGCGACCGGCGAGGATGCTGTCGATTACCTCTTTTTGCTTAGGCCGCAGCTCATTTAAACCGAAACTTTCTTTGAGAATGGTTTCTACTGTAAGCGGTTCAGATGCCAATCTACTTTTACTGGCGCGAGAAAAATTGGCACTGTTAGTGACGCCATTGAAAGCGTCTAAGGCAGCCTGGCTCACACTGTCTAAATCGAGAGAGAGCTGATTAGGGTTCGAAGCGCTATTTTTTCTATTACCGCCTAACTCAAAAACAGCCACGGGACACCCTCAACTTTGTCCCACTAGTTTAAATGTTCGAGGCGCCACAAAAAGGTGCAATTGCGCAGTTGCTGTCAATTTAATCGACAACCGTATATGCGATCGGTCTACCCAGCGGTTATGGATTGGCTTTCTTAGTCGGTTCAGGCTGCATGATTTTTTTGAGTGCTGTGATCAGCAGTTTGTTTTCGGCAGGCAAGCCGATGCTGATTCTCCAGCAGGTAGGCAATCCGAAACCAGCCAGAGGGCGAATAGCGATGCCATTGCGCAATAAACCGTCGTGGATTTTGGCTACTTTTTCTTGTGAGCCACTTTCAATCATGATGAAGTTGGAATGCGAAGGAATGCGCTGCAGGCCGAGCTTGTCGAGTTCGCCTGTGAGATAGGCCATTCCTTCTTCATTGTTTTCGAGTGTCCGACCCAAAAATTCGTCATCTTGCAAAGCGGCGAGGCCGGCTTCTTGAGCGAGAATGTTAGGCTCGAAAGGCAATTTGATGCGGTTGACATAGTCGATCAAATATTCGTGACCCAGGCCGTAACCAAGTCTGATACCAGCCATGCCGTACGCTTTGGCGAATGTGCGCAAGGTCAGCACATTGTCGAGGCGGTAACGCATAGAATCAGGGTATTCAGGATTGATGGCGGCAAATTCGTAATAGGCTTCATCAAGAATTACCAGAACATGCTCAGGAATTTTTCTGATGAAGTTTTCGAATTCGGTGCGATTGAAAATTGTGCCTGTTGGATTATTTGGATTGCAGAGATAGATCATCTTGGTCTTGTCGTTCACCGCAGCAGCGATGCCATCAAGATCGAAGTGATAGTTTTTCAGAGGCACGGTGTTGAGTTTGATGCCCTGAGCATTGACCAGTACGTAAAGGCCGATGAACGTGCCTTGCGATGTAAGCACTTCGTCATCGCCGTGCAAGAACGCACGAACAATGTTAGCCATTGTGCTTTCAGAACCGCTACCTAGAGCGATGTTGTCGATTTTTGTGGCGAAGCGCTCAGCAAGAGCAGTTCTCAAGTTGGTTCCGCACAAGTCAGGATAGCGATTGATCTGCGGCAATGTGCGTTGGATAGCTTCAAGTGCAGAACTCGGTGGCCCTAAAGGATTTTCGTTGGAGGCCATATTAATGAAGCGCTCCATTCCGAGCTCACGCAAGAGCTCTACCGGAGGTCGGCCTGGTTGATATGGTTTCAAAGCTTCAACGTGAGGAGGTACAAGACGCTTTGGCAGTTCTTTAGTAGTGGCAAACGAGATTGTGTTCTTCGGATCGGATACGAGAGCAAGTTGCTGCGACATCGAAGCTAAAGTTTGTATGAATGTTGCCATGGTTGCCTTTACTTTCTAAAGTTGCCAAAACCTAAGCCTCACCGAAGCCTTTAGCATTTTGAGCTTGAGCTTGCGATTTCCTCTTCGATATAAAAGTTATCACTAATCGACCCCCAAACACAAATTAAGACGGGCCATTTAAGGCTTGTTTAGGAAACTTTTAGATTTCTTCACGTGTTTGCTAAGCTAAAAGGGTGTAATGCCAAGTGGAACTGTCAACAACTTTTGCACTTTCACTACTTGTTTACACGAATGAAGAGCTTACTGGGGCGCCAACGAGAACCGCTCTGAAAGCTAACTTCGAGTTACATAACAGATGAGTCAACTTTCGCGCGCTTGCACTTTATGCTAATCTTCAAACAGCGCGGGTGTAGTTCAATGGTAGAACGGCAGCCTTCCAAGCTTCATACCGGGGTTCGATTCCCCGCACCCGCTCCATTTGAAGCTTCGATATCAGTGTTTAAATCGCAGATGAGTGGCGCTTAAGCTAAATAAAAGGACGGACCATCAGGTTCGTCTTTTTTGTAAGTAAGATGGTACGCGTAAATTAAGTAGGCGTGGAAAATATCTATATAAGTACGGTAAGAGGTTTCGACTGTGACGGAAGAAAGACTGAGCATCAGCGACGTGCTGGTAGCGAAAAAAAGAATTAGTGGTCTGGTCACCAATACGCCTCTGCGCAAAAGTCATTGGTTATGCGAACTTTCGCAGGCCGAAGTTTTCATGAAACTAGAAAACTTACAGGTTACCGGTTCATTTAAATATCGCGGCGCACTAAATGCCATGACCTGGGCGAAAGAGCGTGGCTTCACCAAAGTGTTCACCGCATCAGCCGGCAATCATGGTCTTGGTATTGCCGAAGCGGCAGTAACAACTGAACGCGAAACTAGAATTTGTCTGCCAACTAATGTCAATCCAATTAAAAAGCAAAAGCTTGAACGCTACAACGTCGGTTTATTGCAGCACGGCGATGACATGGATTTGACCGAGTCTTACGCCATGCGCCTGGCTAAAGAACAAAAGGGTCTCTACATTTCGCCCTATAACAATCGCGAAGTGATCTCTGGACAAGGCACTGTTGGTTTGGAAATGTATGAGTTGATCCCCAAACTCTCAACTATTATCGTAGCGGTTGGTGGTGGTGGATTGATTTCTGGAATCGGCCTCGTTGCCAAAGTCATTAATCCTAAAGTGCGCATTGTCGGAGTGGTGGCAGCAGCGTCGCCAACCATGCAAACCGCTATTCATTCTGGTCGCGTAGTTAAAGTTTTACAGCAAGAGACAATTGCAGATGGTATCGCCGGTAATATCGACCCCGAAACAATTACTTTCCCATTAGTGCAAGAAGTTGTGGATGAATGGGTTGCGATTGAAGAACGTGATATTCATCAAGCCGTGTTCGACTTCTTAGAAAACGAAGGCATGCTTATCGAAGGAGCCGCTGCAGCAGCCATTGCCGCTATTTCAGCCAGGTACATCAACTTTAAACCACGCGAAAGAGTCGGCGTGGTTGTCTGTGGTGGCAACATCGGCCGCAACAGCTGGCGCGAAATTGTTGGCGA
This sequence comes from Candidatus Obscuribacterales bacterium, assembly GCA_949127735.1. GTDB lineage: Bacteria > Cyanobacteriota > Vampirovibrionia > Obscuribacterales > Obscuribacteraceae. Next base: position 13,314 of record CASBPX010000065.1, read on the forward strand.
GCAGTTGCTTAGTGCTGGTAAGTCTTCCTAGTGGACGGTGCTGATTTGCAAAAAGTGCGCCTCAATCATCATTGATGCGAACTACTTTGCGTCCGCACTTTTATTAATGAAGCCATCAATAATATGAATTACACCATTAGAGCACTGAATATCAGTATCTTTGAGTTTTTCATCACCAATCCATAAATCTTTTTCGCGTTTTTCTATTTTTAGGGAGCCACCGTCTACGGTGCGTAAGGTTGTGCCGCCGGTCAATTCAGCTTCGTTATACTTTCCTTTGACCAGGCCGCGCGAGAGCACGGTTTTCAGCAACGGTTTATTATTCCACAATTCAACCCACTTACCGTAAGGCATGTCGTCGAAAGCCTCATTCTTAGGCACAAAAAATGTATATGGGCCTGGCCCGTGTAATGTTTTGCTCATACCGACTCGTCTCAGCGAATCGGAAAGATAGGCAAATTTTTTCGAGTCCTTAATGGTTTTTGCCATGTCTTTTGAACCGTTTTTAGCGAAAGCAGATTGCGAGAGTACTAAAGCGGTAAGGGCAAGAATGGCAATGTGGGCTATTTTCATCGAAAAATTCCTGTAGCTGTGCGTTTACATATAAAGTTCGACAGCAACAGGGTCAGTAAGTTCCCAATTTGACCAAATCAATTATTTTTCTTCGCAGGCAGATCATAGGAATATTTGCCAAATCGGAGAGAATCAAATGCACTGGTATTTGCACCATGTGCAGCATTGGGCAAATTTGCCAAATCAGAGCTTCGCGCGAGCCTTTGCTTTACCACGGCATAATCCTCTTGCAGTCTTTCAGCGCGCTTGCTCAGCGAGTCAGTCATGGCTAAGTTTCCACAGTCTTGATAAATGCTAGCTGCGCGAAAGAGTGTCACGGGTAATGCGTCTGCTCCCAAATAGGCTTGATTGGCACGGTCGACAGCTTTTTCTAGTAAGGACTCGGCTTGTTTAATCTTGTGCCTGTCAGCATAGTATTTTGCCACAACAAGCAAAGCGTTGCAGTGCCTGGCGTCATTTCCCCTTGAATGCTGTGTGGCGAGCCAACGCTCCAGCAACGGTTCTGCACTGAGATATTCTTTGGCCGCAATATATTTGTCGGCTTGCCGCTTGAGCAAGTCTGTCATTTCCTGCTGAACAACTGTTCTACCGCTATTCATGGCCGAAAGCCTTGCCAGCAAAGGTTCAGCCTTATTGAATTGTCTGTTTAATGTGTAAAAGCTGGCCAGATTTTGCAGGCTGATTCTGATATTGAGGCTATTAGCTCCGGGGGCGTGTTCCCAGATTTTTAGGGCATGTTTAAACAATGCTTCGGCTTCAGCATTATTTTTATTCATGGCGTAATGCACAGCAAGATTTCGCATGCTTGGAGTTGTTTCAATGCTTTCGCTGCCAAACTTTTTTTGACGCATCGTCAGTAATGTCTTGAAAATTTCGCCTGCTTCCGCATTACGATTTTCGTGCAAGTAAATAACTGCAAGGTTGTACATTGTTTCTGGTAGACGGTCATCATTGCCCACGAATTTTTTTGCTGCTACCAGAGCCTTTTCATAATGAGATTCTGCCTTGGCAAAATCTTTTTTTTGTGCAGCTTCTAGGCCCTGGCGCATGGAAGCTTCCCAGGAAGGGCTTTGAACAAAATGTGCGACTATTAGTAAGGCGCCTGAAACCACCATTCCAAGGCGCACATAATGAATTGTTCGAATGCGGTCGTGCATTTTTAATGGAGAATCTGCCAAGTTAACAGCCGCCGAGTTTGAGAACACAAAACTATTGTATGCAAAGCTTTGAGTTTAGAACATAGGGTTAACCAGTTAAAAGGCAGACCCCCGAGTTGGAGTGCTCGGAGGTCATCAAATTTGTTAAGTATTGAGGAAGCCTAAGGCATATTCAGGGCTGGATCTGGTCTTTCGATCAAGACGTTCTTTTGTTCAACAGTTTGTGATTGCTGCACAACTTGAGGCTGCACTACGGTGCGGCGAACAGCGACAGTTGAAGACGATCTAGCGGCTGGCCTCACTGCAACCCGTCTGCGAGCTGTACGACGAACTGCGACTCTTCTGCGTGGAGCTACTTTTTTTCGCACTACTGTGGTGGAGGCTGCCTTGTTGGTTGTCACTTGCTCACTGACCACACGAGCGGGTGTGATGTTAGTGGTAGTGGTTACTTTTTCGGTGGGAATGATTACTCTTTCTTGGCGTTCTTGAATAAGCGGTTCAACAGTCTTTTCTGTGGTGCCATCAGCAGCAGTGACGCTCTTTGTGCGCGAAACAGTTGGTTTCATATAGCTATCAACTACCTGGGCAGGCAATTGAGTTTCGGTGGTGGTTTCGATCACCTCAGCTTGAGCGGGCATGGTTGCGGCAAAAGCTAAAGCTGAAGCTAAAGAGCTCAGCAGCAATTTTTTCATTTAATGTGATCCTCCTGGGATTCGCAGAAGGAGACGGTAATTTATGTCGCTGGTTCCATTTTAATGCTCCGGAGCTGCCAGACCGGCGTAATACACGCCTTGACGGACAGAATCGGTCTCCGAAAGCTTGGGATTTTTGGCCTGGCACTGAGAAATCATCGTTTGCCTCAAATCCACCGAAATCTGCTTCGTTCTGCCTAATGTCCAGAGTGGGTCCGGGCAGATGTAGCAATCCATGGGGCTAAAAATCAGCCGCAAGTAGTTACTGGCCCTGGAGCTAATGAGAATGCCGCAGTTATTGGTCTGACAAACGTTAGCCTGAGGCTGAGTAATATGCACTTGCCTCAAAAATTCAGGCTCATTGTGCTGAGGAATTATTACCTTGGTTGGGCACTGTTGAATAAAAGGCCAGGCATTTTTGTCGTCAGCTGAAGATGCATTGCCTCCCAGTGCTATATGCAATTTTTGCTCGCGTGCAAAGTCGAGAATTTTTTGCAAAGACTGTCTGGCGGTTTTGGTTTTCATAAATGCGCCAATCTCTTCTATAAAAATAGCGGCCTTGCTTTCTGCCGCAAACTCGCAGAGTGATTTGGTCGCTTCTGCGGCCGCTTCTTCGTCGGCAAGGTCAATATCACCAGGTGCAATCATTTGCAGCAAGCGGCCGGCCTCCAAAGCTGCCAGCGGTGCTTTGAGTTGAAACTTCTCGCTTACATCACGACCAAGCAAGGTGCTGAGGAATGAAATAGACTCTGATGCTCCTACGTAAAGAACTCGAGACCCCTGGCAAAGTGATTTGAGGGCAATTAACGTAATGAGAGACTCGGTAGTTTCAGTTTGTCCGCCGGCCACAAAAATGTTAGATGAGACGCGAGCTTCTAAAAACGCTGGTTCACGTGACTGCAAGGCAAAACCGATTGCGTGGCCAACCGATTTGTCTTCCATGGCCGTAAACAAAGGCCAGCATGCAGCAGCAATTTTGGTGGATACTCTGTGTTTAACTCCTAGTGCATCCAGGCCAAGCGGGCTGGCGCTGCGAAACGCTTCTATTTGATTGCCTTTAGCTTCTTTCAGAGTGGCGCCGCGCCGACGCAGAAACTCTTTTGCCTGTCCGCACTGGTAATCACCCAATTCTTTTGAGTTGTAATAAGTGGAAACATACATCGAAATGTCGAGCGCCTTATCTTGCCCTTTTAGAATTGACTCCAGTGTTTTGCTTGTATTACCAGATGCGATGCTTTTGCGAATTTTCTTGTGAACATCGGTCTGTGAGCATGGTTGAAAATGCACAGAGACTGTGAGCGGAGCCATGATTGTCAACGAATCGATTAACCATCCCATCCAATTTGCGGTTGGCAATTGCGAGAGGAAAAAATTACGCGTCTGCATGTCTCCAGCTGTTAGCTGAAAATCGGTTTCACTAAATTCAGGTTCGCAAATTGTCGAGTCGCTCAGTGCTTCAGGAATTGCTTCTTGCAAAAAGGCGTCGGAATCTTTGGGAGGAAAAAGCATTGCCGCCAGGCTTTTTCGGCTCTCAGAGCGCGATAAAAATGATGGTGCCATTTTAAATCGGGTCAGTAGTTTGGTGAAATTTTTCGACGCGTCTTCAAGTTTTGTGAGTTGGTCGCGCTCAGTTTTAAGCAAACGCTTCGCTGAAGCTTTGCTGAATTTACCGGGCATTGTAATCACCACAAAAAATTCTGTGTCTGGTGTGAATGTGACCTCGGTAACGCGATGCAACCACTTGTCGCTGTAGTCGGCGTACCATTTAAGATATTCATTTTCCGGCTTTGTAAGAGGAGGCCGTAGCTGTTTGCGATAGTTATCGAGATTGAATGGACGTGTAACCGCCACCAGCTGAATTGCGCAAGTAGCGTCGAGCAACAAAGTCGTAAACTCTCTTTCTAATTTAAGTAGTCGTTCACTATCAAAAAGCGGATTAATGCCGTTGCACTTGATGATGCGACGCAGGCCTCCATCAGGCAGCGCGAAAATTCCATCGTGTTCACCATCGAGAAAATTGATTGGTGGCAAAAGCGATGTCTTTTTTCGTTTACTTGGGACTGGAAGCTTTATCTTGTCGGAGAGGCATATGACTTTGTGCAGTGGTTGTTCACTCATCATGCTGCTTCCTGTTAGTGTGTTCGATTTAAGAGAAGATCTACTTGTTTTTGTACCGCAACAGTCCGTGGGTGTGTCGCCCCTAGCTGTTTCGCTCTAAAGGCAAGAATGTTTTGCAGCACGTCGCTTGCGAGCTTCACCCTGCCGGTGGCTGCATATATTTCGGCAAGGACGCACCCGCTGTCGGTCCATCCTGTATTTCTCAGACCATTAGCTCGTAATTCGACATCATAAGCTTCAAGAGCAAGTGTTTCCGCTTCAGAATATCTGTGCTGCGCAAGAAGAATTTGTGATAATTCGTGCAGGCTTTCAGCCAAATCTGGGTTGTTTCTATTGAGTATTTTTCTTCTGATAGAGACAGATTCTCGAGCCAGGGCCTCGGCCTCATCGTATTTTTTTTGCTCTCTACAAATTCGAGCAAGACTTCTCAAATTTCGAGCGATAGGGTCGCTGTCTGTTTTAGCAAGGCTGTCGTTGATTTTCAAAGCTCGACGCAAGAATGGCTCAGCTTCGTTGAATTTCTCAGCATCCAAAAGTACGCAACCCATATTATTCAAATATAGCGCTTGAACACGGCACTCGTGGTTATGTTGTTTTTCCGCGAAATTCAGCGCCTTCTCACTCAGGGCGATGGCTTCCTTGTATCGGCCTGCACGATTGGCAAGTATGGCCATGTCAGTGTACAGGCACGCAGCATCATGAGAGTCGAAAGCAATGTTTTTGCTAATCACTGTTGCTTTTTTTAAGAGATTGTCGGCTTCAGCAAAGCGTTCTTCATCAGTATAGACATTCGCTAAGCCACGCAGGTTGGAAAGCACTGCCATGCTGTTTTCGCCATGCTGTTTTCGAGAAAGCGCTAGAGACTTCTCAAAGTATGTGCGTGCTTGATCTAAACGCCCTGAACAGGCATAAATAAAGGCAAGCTGATATTGATAGGCGGCAACATAAGTTTGGTCAAAAGCGGCATTAGCACTGGCAAGCGCTAGATAACGTACCAGGAGCGGCTCTGCCGCTTTGATGTTGTCGCAGAACAGATAGTGATTAATCAAATGTTTGTAGCTTTCAGAAACACGCCGATCGACGACGTCAAATTTTTGCGCTCTTTTCAGCGCTTTTTTCCAATATCGCTCGGCATCTTCATAGTTATGACTTGCAACCGCAGCTTGACCACGATTTGTTGCCGAGACCCACCTTATATTGTCTCGCAATATCAATGTGCAGTGAATCGAACAAGCCAGCGCCACTGTAACTCTCAACCAGTTTTGTCGTGGTAGAAGATTGGATATTTTCAAAAATGCTGCAGGCATATCACCGCCAAATGTCGAAGGCTAAATTACCTATTTAAATCCGGTGCGAACGAGAGTTTTAAGTAATTCTGATACGGGTCATTATCATGCTTTTCAGAATTTCCAATTTGTAATTTAAAACTGCCTGGTTTCCGTTGGGCCAGCACAGCGAGGACCGCAGCCGGACGACCATGTTCCACGTAAAAAGTAGCCAAATTTTGGACGCTGATTGATAAGTTAATTTCCCAACCGGCCGGAGCTTGTTCCCAGATGGCAATTATGCGTTTGAAAGTTGCTTCCGCTTGGACCGGTTGTTTGTTGTGCGTATAGCTCACGGCCAGATCGAGTAGAGTCTCAGTCAGTCTTAAATCATGCTCTGGTAAAGTCTTTTCGCTCAACGCCTCAATCTTTTCAAAGAGTACGACTGCTTTTTTGTATTTCTTTTCATACAGATACACGTTGGCCAGTGATTGCATCGTATCAATCACGCAAAAGGGGGCAGCGTTGAATTTATTGGTTTCCTCAAGAGCAGCTGCATAATCTTGTTCAGCCAGCCTGTATTTTTTAGCGGCACAGTGGGCGTCGCCAGCGGCCATACATTTAAGGTAGAAATTGCCCTGACTAAAGTGATGAGAATGAGCCACCCCGGCAGGCACGATTTCAGGCGGGGGCGCCTCAACTTGCTCAGAAGGCAGACCAATCACGAAGACTCCACCAATAATGAGCCCCAGGCGCAAGCAGTACAGTTGGGACTTTCTGTATGGAGTATTAACTGCACAACCATTCATGGTTTTACCGCCGAGTGAAGGCTTAAGCGTACTTTCCCCGAAAGGTTGTGCGCCAATATTTCAACCCGACCAAGGGCTGAAGCTGAACTAGTAAAAAACATCCACCTCTATTATATCGAGCCAGGGGTGCTTGGCAAGTTATTTCGCTAGCGCCAGTGACCGTTTACTCAGCCTGGCGTCGCTTAGCCGTTCAAGCGATTATCTATGGTAAAGAAAATCGATTGATTGGAGCTTGCCTCTAGAGCCGTCAGGGCTATCAACGCAGTATTGTTCATAGAATGCTTCCTGAAAATTAGAGTCAGCTTCCGTCGGTGCCGGAATTTCGTCGCATGCAGACTTCCATATCTTTCGCATATCAACAGCCAGCTGGTTTAGCTTTTTTGATAGAGCCGTGTCCCCAGCTTTTTGAGACAGTTTTGCGATGCCTTCAAAATCTCCTGCATATAAGTATGGCTGCGGATGATCACTGGATGACCTCATGAAAAGATCTGCAATTCGTCTGACTAATGGTTTAGCTTTTTGAAATTCTCCATTACTGATGTAGAGCTCAGATAGGTCACACATCGCCGTGCATTGAGTATCGGCTCCAAAGTCTTGCGTCTCAAGCATAGCTATGGTGCGTAAAATTAAAGGTTCGGTGTCTTTGAAATCGCTCGATGAATAGGTGTTGATCAAATCTTTGAGGGAAAAGTAAAGCCGCACTTGATCACTATAAAGCTTACTATCTATTGAAGCGATCAGGCGTATAAGCAGAGGTCTGGCCTCTTTTTCACGCCCATGTAGCATATAAAAAGTGGCCAAATTACGCAGGCTAATTTCGACATTGTCTGAGTAATCAGCTTTTTCCCAGATCGATAGCATGCGTTTAAAGGCTGACTCAGCCAAGACGGTTTCTCCACAGTGGTCGTAGGCAATTGCCAAATTGAGCAAGCTATAAGTTGTATCAGGTTGCCCTGGCCCGTAAAATTTTTCTCGGTTGAGAGCGATGCGTCGGTAGTAAGGAAGTGCCTCCTCAAACTTTCCTTGAGAGGCATATGCACTCGCCAGCCCGTGTGTCGCTTGCAGCAAATCTTTTTCAGTCAGGCTGAATTTTTCTGCTTTTACGAGAGCAGCTAAGTATTCGCTGGCTGCCATTTCATAATCACAGCATTTGTAGTTAGATTCTCCCATGTCCATGTGCTGACGATAGACCGCATGATTTCGCGTCAGAAGATCATTTTGTTCTAGCCTTGCTCTTTGCTCCGCCAGGGAGCGAACATTGTGCTGATGGTAGGCACACCAAATTCCCAGAATTATCAAAATCATTCCGGCCGCATAAAATTTGAAAGAGAGCCTTTCAGCTCGAAGAAAAATTCCAATCATTTTCATTACCTGCGCGAGAAGTATTGTCTCGAAGCCGGTGGGCACGAGAGCGAGTTAGTCGATTGATAGTAATTTGTGTTACCTCGGACTTGCCTGAGCAGTCCGAGCTTTCATTGTATGGAAAAGCGCTATCTTGACAAGTTATTTCTACTACTGGTTGGTCCCCGCTGGCCCTGACTGGTTGTAACACCATTGGTACGTCAAGGCACCGGCACCGGCGGCGACACTAATCCTACTTCAGCGATCAATCTATTCGAAAACTATGTCTTTTTCTTCTTTCTTAGGCACTACGGCCGCTTTCTTTTCTGCTGATGGCGACGGTGGCAAAGAACGCTTTAGTTTTTCGAGAACGCGATGAATATTTTCTGGTTTTAACAGTTGATCATCTTTGACCAGATATTTAGGTAGCTGTCCGCCGTGAAGTTCTTGAGCTTCTTCCTTCAGAAGTTTGGTCAAGATTTTTAGTTGTTTCTCTTCCATGTCGGTATGGTTATTAGTCTTCAATCCAAGAATATTTTCGGCGACTTGATAATAGCCACCACCTTTAATGACGCGACCCAGCTTCTCGACATCAGCAGTGGGTGTTAATATCTTCTGTTCTTCCTTAATCTGTTCTGCCAGCTTAGTTTTTTCTGTTTCTAATTTTTCATTGTAATTGTTGATATCTTTAAAATGTTTTTGTTTGTTCGCCACGTCGTCATCAGCTGCCGCTTTGCCTAATTCTGCTTGATTTTTTGCCCGTGCCAGCGGCACCAGCAATTTTCTGTCTGCTGCATTTAGTGTTTCGTGCTTTTTAATTCCGCGTTCGATAGATTCTTGATCAAAGTATGGTTTGCCGCTCCATGTGCGGCTATCAGTGTAATCATTGGCTGTGTAATGCACCGGAGTGGTGCTGCGGCCACGGCCGCCGGCTGGCCTGGTGGTGTCATAGAATGTTCCCATCAAATTTTTAGCAGCATCGCGCACTGCTTGAGATTTGTTCAAGTCGAATGCCAGGCTAGCTACGTCAGCCTTGTCTAAAATGTCTGTTTTCAGCGCACCACATAAGGTGGCAAAATCTTTCTTCACTTGCTCATCTTGTTTGATGCGTCCATCGATGCGTGCTTGTAACGGATCTGCTTTTGCCGCAGCAGCATCAAACTTGTCACTCGCCACCTTTGGTGCCGTTCTTGAATCGGTCACTAATTTCGCAGCCCCGTCCACGTCACCGGGAGCAAAGCTCTCAAGCTTTTTCAATTTTTCGTGATCAACGTCCAGGCGTGTTTTGACTGCACCAAAATCAATGAAGGTTGCGCCTTCAGGTAGTACTCCGCTTTTTACCAGCTTATCTAGCGCTTCTGGTTTGGCACTGCCGCCATAAAACTTACCCTGTATGTCATCCAATAACTTCTGGCCCGCCATGGCGCTGTCTATTGCTGCTTTGTCTAAAGGGGCCAGGGCTCTGTCTTGATTGTGAATTGCTTCTTGCGGTTTAGAGTTGGTCATACTGGCGTTCTCCAGTTTTCGACGACAGAAGACCTGAAGTCGTTAGGCATAAAAACCATAAGTGTTGGCAGTGTCTTAGTCGGGGGGGACAAAACTGCAGCTTTATCGAAGTTACTCGCTTTACCGGGGGTGAGGAAATATATACGCCTTGTCGAGTTTTTTGGCATTGCCAGCCGGTCTTATTCTCGATTAGGATTGATATGATGATGTTGTCTTTAACTAAGTTGTTCTGTTGAAGGGGCAAGGTTGTTTAAATCGATATTTTTTCGCCTCTGCATCATTTGTATTCTCCTACTTATCAGTTTTACTGGAGAGCATTTCGCCGTTGCGGCAGAAAGTAAATTGCATTTTGGTATCAGGCCGAGGACGATTGAAGCACCCAGCAAATTTTCTTATCGGCTTTTCCCTCAAGAAAAGCTGGCGTTTGATTTTGTTGTAGCGAGGCCATCTATTAAAAATAAACGAGTTGTTCTTTGCATTCCCGCTGCATTCACTATGCAAGACGGAACCATTGATGGCCTCTGCATCATCAATGGTGTAAAGCTAAATGGTCCTGTTAACAAAGAACTCGGTGGCGCCATGATTATAGAAAGGGGTAATGCTCGATTGCTTTCTACGAACAAAGGCGCCATTCTGAACAAAAACTTTCTGAACATTGTCAAAGCAAAAAAAGCATCAATGTTTCAACAGTTTCTGATTGTACAAAATGGTACACCGGCATCTTTTAGAGACCAGAGCAAGTTTCAGAGGCGTGCTGTTTGCCAAAGTAAACACGGCGCTTTTTTAATGGTCGAAAGTGAGAGCCCTGTGACTTTTATGACATTCAATAGCGACCTCGCCTCGATTGGTATGGTGAACGCAATCTATCTCGATATGGGCTCTTGGGATGAAGGCTGGTATCGTGATGCCACCAGTGGTACCGTGGTCACAATTGGATTAAATAGGTCACGCACTGAGAGCCAGAGTAACTGGCTGCTACTAAAAAAATAACGTTGGAACGAGGGTTTTGATAAATGACCGTTAAGCCACAAACAATTAACTGGTATGAGAAGTTCTTTCAAGGGATGGCTCTCGATCTTTGGCGCGCAGCTATTCCTATTGAGACAACAGAGGAGGAGCTGGCATTTTTGCTTCAGACATTAGCTGCTCCTCAAGGGGGAAGGTTGCTCGACGTTCCATGTGGCAATGGCAGGCTCAGTCTGCCGCTGTCTCTTTCGGGCTACAGTGTTACAGGTGTAGATTTCTGTCAGCCCTTTCTTGATCAAGCTGCCGAATCAGCCCGAGCCCATAAAACGAAAATTGATTATATTCAAGGCGATATGCGTGCCCTCAAGCTCAAAAATAAATTTGCTGGTGCCTTTTGTATGGGCAACAGTTTCGGCTATTTTGATCGCCCCGGTACGGTCGATTTTCTCAAAGCAGTGGCTGCTTGCCTGGAATCTAAAGCTCGCCTGGTGATTGATTCTTCTATGGTGGCAGAATGCTTTATTGTCAACGGCGGTGAAAAGGAATGGCTTCAGGTCGGCGATATGCTCATGCTGGTCGAAAACAATTATGACTGTCGAAAGAGTGCCGTCGAGTCAACTTACACATTTATTCGCGGCAGCGAGAAGCAAGTTAGCAAAGCCGTGCATTGGATTTATACTTCTGGTGAACTCAGTGACATGCTTGAATCTTCCGGCTTTTCAATTGTAGACATGCTTGCAAATACTGATTTGGAGAATCCGGAGAAGTTTGAGCTGGGGTCAGAGAGACTGTTGCTGGTGGCAGAAAAGATTTAAATTTTTTAGTTCTAGCAATGATAGCGTTCTTTCAGTTGCCCTGGAGATTTTCTGCTCGACGTTCTTCTCGTTTCGACCGCCGCTCTTCACGAGCAGAGCGGCGAGCACTTAGGCCCGTACCGAGGGTCTGTCCGGCTTGCATTTTTGAGTCGGCATATTGTTGATCGCTCGATGCATTGCTCGCCTGGTTTTGCGAGCGATTTTCGAGGCGCTCCCCTCGGCGTTCTCGTCTCATATCCATCCGACTTTGCCCTCCGCTTTGTGATGCGGAGCTTTTCATTTGTTGCGCGCCTTGCGGACCTTCAGCATAGGGTTGTTGTCCGTATGGAACCTGTTGCTGCCACTGGTTCAAGTGTGCGCTGGTCTGAGGGCTCGGCGTAACAAACTGCTTATTGCCGCCCGGAGCCATGTAACTATACTGTCCGGCTCCTTCCATGTTTATTGGCGTGCCGTAAGGAATGCCGTTAAACCCACCAGCGTAGGCGGGCGTGGAGCTATAAAACGACTGCGCTGGTGGCATCATTTGTGGTGGCACGCCCGCGCCTCCTGACTGTGCGTTGATCTGGCTTTGCGCCGCTTCAAGTTGCTCAGGAGTGACTGCTACTTGCTGACCGTTCATTGCGGTGTACCAGAAGCGGTTAGCCGAATCGTGGTAGACGGATACCTGAGCTGCATTCGGTGCGATCACCAGTCCCGGCACAGTCACCTGTTTACCTGAAGGGGTGACTAAATATTGATTGCCGTCAGGCTTGCGCACGACCGGATAAATTGTCATGCTAATGCCGCCATTACCTGCCTGATTTACAGGCTGTGCCTCTGTTTCTAGAGGCAAAAAGGTTAAAGCCGCCATTGATAGAAATATAGCGATGCTCTGCGAAAGTTTCATTGTCAATTCTCCGAATCGTGCACAATTTGATATTTACTTAGTTACCTGACCGGCTGCAGCTGAATTACTGGTCGCACGATCATCTTTCTTATATTCTTCGATTGAAATCAAAGCGGCTTGATAGCGAATTTTCTCTAACTCTTCAGCGCGTTGGAAAATATTCAAAGCCGCATTAGCAATGATGGCATTGGCTCCCGCGTCCTCGTGTTCATCACCAACCGGTAGCGCTCCCTGAACTTGATCTAACGATTTATTGATACTGAGCACATCATCACGCCAGGTAGAAAAGATCGGATTGATGCGTTGTTCAATTGCCTTAGAAACTTTGCGACCATTGGTGTCAATGTCGTTAATGTCTTCGCAGAGCAAATGAACAATTGGTTCGAGGGTGTTAACATAGAGTACAAGCCATTCTTTGCGCGGCGGTAAGTATTTCTTTTTGGCGTCGAGCATTTGCGCTGTTATTGTCGATGGGCTTTGCTCTAGAGGAGCATCGTTTACTGTCATGCTCGGGCGAGTGGCCTCTAGAAATAGATTGATTGCTTGCTGCTTAAGCTGAGTCAGGGTCAGTCTGGTATCGCGCAAATCGCTGAGCATTTCATCTGGCGCCATTTGTACGTCATCGCTGATGGTGCGCTTTGGCAAGCGTAGGCTGGTAGAACTTGTACTTGAACTTGTACTATTAGCATTCGCTTCCGCAGAGAGGGCTGGCGAGTACAATGAGCACATTAGAGATGCAATACTGAGTACGGCAACTCGGCCAAATAACGTATTAGCTAAAAACATCCGATCTTTTCCCTCGAATATACAATTACAGAATAAACAGGCTGTCTGACAGACCTTTGTTGAAATCAAGTTGGTCAAAGAAGACGAAAGCGTTGGGATGCCCGTTTTTATAAGTGTTCCAGGCAATGGGAATTTTTGTTTTTGCGCTCAGGTAGACCACATGTACGAATGAACTTCCAATTATTTGTTCTTCGCCTTTCTTTTCGCGCATCAACAAAACCAGGACAGGCTCTTTAAAGGGTGCTAGTTTAACGGGCGCCGATATGGTCGCCGCGGCACCACCCGCCACTTGGCGTTTGAGCGACGATGAGAGAGAAAGAAAATCGCTCTCCGCTAAACTGAAACCGGTGGGCAACTTTAGGGTGCGTGAGTCAGGCTGGAGTGTCATTTTAACCAGGCTCAGTGTGCCACCACCCTTGCCTCTAATGGCACCATCTTTCTGCTTTACCACCACAGATCCGTTGCGATAATCGAGCGATTTGATCTCGGCACGCAGCAATTCTCTCTGCTTAAACGATAAGTAAGCGCCGCCGAAATCTTTCCATTGGTCGCCTTTGCCTTTCAGTGTAAAAAGCTGACAAAAACACTGATAGTCGTGCAAATTCGAGGCCGCAGAGCTGAGTGTATCGAGATACGATATGTCTACTGTTGTCTTAGCCAGCTTGTCTACTGTGGTGCTATCGGGCAAGTTGCTCTCAAGGTCTTGCTTGGTCATGGCAAAAGCAGGGGGGCAGAAAATCGTTGTTGCTAGCACGGTGGCAGTCAACGCCATACGTGATAATCGCAGCCGATCGGGAGTCATGGACACTCTCTTCTCGCGGGGAATACCGGGAAGCAATAAATTTAGCATGTTATGAGCAGATGGCGGAGTGGAGGTTTAAGGCTGTCAGGTTGCCAGGTGTATAATTGGTAAAAATTGCATATTTTGAGCGCTATATGAAACTAACTTCAGAGTCTTTTTTTTGTATGGTGTGTTGGACCAGAGCTATTGAAAAAACCGAAGGATCCTTCGGTTTTTCTTTGAACCTGTTTTTCTCTAAGGCGAGTAGAGAGCCGTAACGCTACTTTTTGTAAATTTACGCACCATGGTCGACTGGCGCGGGCTCGACCAGATCAAGTTTCTCAACGTCACCAAAAGCAATGTGCGCTATAGCATCACTAACCGTGTCGTAAGAATTGGGCAGTGCCACTCCGACTCTCGACAGTGTTGATTTGGTCGGTTCTGACAACTTTACCGCAATGACATAGATATCCTTTTCCGCCCAGCGCTCTAGCGCATCTTGAAGGGCAAAGGCTCCCGATAAATCAGCAAAAGGGACATTAGCAAAATGCAAAATGATGTATTTGGCCCCTACAGGAACACTCTCCATCAGCTTTTCCAAGATGGTCACTTCGCCAAAAAAGAGCGGTCCGTGAAAAGAGTAGACGAATGTTTGCTGCTGCACTTCTTCGGGTAATGACTGCACCACTGGATAGGCTTCTGGAATGCTCGTAACAGCATCAACATGCATAAGTTCCGTATCTGCCATTTTCTTTGCAAAAAGTAGCGCGGCTACAGCCAACCCGGCAATAACTGCAATGATCAAATCAACGAATATGGTGTGCAAAAGCACAATTACAAGAACGATCATGTCCTCTTTTGGTGCTTTGCGCATTAGTTTCAGCGCCCGGTAATCGACAATGGAAATACCCACGCTGATTAAGATAGCCGCAAGACAAGCAAGAGGAACCTTTTGCGCAAATGATCCAAGTCCTAATAATATCGCCAGAAGAATGACACCATGAGTAAATCCGGATAGTTGTGTCGTAGCACCGGTTTTAATGTTAATTACACTACGCATGGTGGCACCCGCACCAGGCAGTCCACCAATGAGACCGGATGCGAAATTACTAATCCCTTGACCTATCAGCTCTTTGTTGCTGTCGTGTTTGGTTCTAGTCAGTCGATCCACAACCACTGACGTTAGGAGTGAATCGATCGATCCCAGCGTCGCTAGGGCGAAGGCGTTTGTGATCACGACATGCCAATCAGAAAACGAAAACCACGGAATTTTCGGTAGAGGGAGCCCAGCCGGAATCTGCGCAATCGTAGGCAGCTCAAGCTGAAAATATACTGCTGCCGACGTGCCCACGATAAGCGCCACAAGCGCAGCTGGAATTTTCTTACTTATGATCGGTACGACATAGATGCAAGCAAGGCAAAGTAGTCCGAGGCCGAGCGCCTGTAAATTGTGGTGCTGAAAAATCTCCGGCGCCGACTGCAAAGTGCCGAGAACTTCCCCTATTCCAGGTAAACCCACAAGGGGTCGCAACTGCAAAATAACAATAATCATGCCGATGCCGGTCATAAAGCCCGACACCACCGGATAGGGTATGTACTCAATCAGCTGACCGGCTTTGAGCAGGCCGAGGCCTACCTGACAGATTCCGCCCACAATAATTGCAGCGAAAATTATTTCTGGATGACCGACATGAGTGCTTACCATTGCCGCAACCACAACAGTCATGGGTCCGGTTGGTCCCGACACCAGTGTTTTGGTGCCACCAAAGAGGGCGGCCAGGATTCCGCAAGCGATAGCGCCGTAAAGACCAGCGGGGGCACCTAAACCAGAAGCCACGCCAAAGGCAAGGGCAATAGGCAAGGCTACGATAGCGGCCGTTAAACCTCCAAGCAGGTCACCGGGTATGTGTGCAAATTTAGATGACACTGCTTCTCCTGAGACTCTCGCGTTTAGTAAGTGGCACCGCATACGGTGTTGAGACCGTGGTTTCTTTCGCCTCGCTTGCATTTTTGATGGAGCTCTCTTTGTACCACGTCTTTCATCCAAGTTATCTCAGCTTACGGAATACGAATCTGAGCAGCGGTAATAAAGAAGCAGGCGCGCACTCTTCCCTGTTGATGATTCATACGACTCAATCCCTGCTAGAGCTTCTAAATAATCGCGAAAAGGATTTGAAAGGTTGCTTGGATATCATAATTTTAGAAACGATTGACGTGTTTCTCTAACAAGCTAGCTTCACTAGCGACAAATTGTTGTGAATTGCTACCTGGCGGGTGCCGACCTGGGTTGCATTTTGCATGTCAATTTTAAATAGACACGTCTATGTCTCGGAGCCTGTGTGGCGGAGGTGACAAGATGCAATACGAGAACTCTGTGAGACCGAAGCTACTCGTTCCGGTTAAAGGTAGTCAAAGCATCTGCCGACTGACCACCTGGCTCTCGGCGAATCCACAAGTGTGGAACGCAGAGCTCAGGCTCATTCACGTGCTTGAACCGCAATGGCTCAACGATATTCCTTACTCGCCACTTCAGGCATTAAGGCGACTCGACGAACAAGACCGCGTTATAGCCGAGGTTCAACGAGAGTTCAATGCGTTGGCGGTGACTGTTCAAAACCAATTTTCCAATTCATTAATATCAGCGCACGTGGTCAATGGCATATCTGACCCGGGCGCGATCATAGTCGATTTTGCGGATCGGTGGCACGTTAACTGCATCCTGATCTTTCGCAGTCATCAAGGTCCAATACGAGAATTCCTGCGCGGCCGATTGATAAGTAGAATTCTGCGCTCGGCGACGTGCGCAGTTCAAGTCATTCAAAGCCCGCAGGAACACGTGCATAAGAAAGATCAGTTCACCGTTCGGTTTTTTCGCCGATTTAATGTGACTGTCTAATACTTGTAAAGCTTGACACTGAGCGGAACACTGGGGGAACCGACATGCAGGAATCAATCAAAACCAAGCTCTTCTCTAATTTGCTCGGCGATGTTATGGGCGGCATCATGACCACCGTCGTAGCGATACCTGTAGCTATGGCATTCGGTATTGCTTCTGGTTTAGGGGCGGCGGCAGGGCTTTACGGAGCCATGTGCTGCGGTTTGTTCACCGCCCTATTCGGTGGCACCAAAGGTCAGCAGTCTGGTCCAACCGGACCAGTTGCCGTCATAATCGCTTCGATGCTCGCTGCAAACAATGGCAATCTTTCCATCGTCTTTGCTGCCATTATTCTTGGCGGTATCCTTCAAATCGTTGCCGGAAAGTTTGGCTGGGGAGATCTGGTCAGATATCTTCCCTATCCTGTCATATCAGGATTTATGACGGGAATTGCTTTCATTATTATCCTTCTCCATGTCAATCCCCTGTTCGGAATCAAGGGGAGCAAGCAAATTATGGAAAACATTGCTAGCTTCCCCAGTATTGCAACAGAGATGAATCTAGCCGCCCTTGGGATAGGTGTGCTGACTTTGGTTCTTATCTATGGAATGAAGCTCATCTCTAAGAAGATACCGGCATCACTGATTGCGCTTTTGATTGCCAGTACTGCCAGTGTGGTCTTGAATCTCAAAATTCCGCGCATTGGAGAGATTCCCAGCCAACTGCCAGTGCCGGCCTTACCGATGATTGATATGTCGATGCTTACGGTCATTCTTGGCGGGGCCGTGACCATTGCTCTGTTAGGGGCTATTGATTCGCTTCTTACTTCGCTTATCGCTGACAAGATTCTCAATAGTCATCACAACAGCAACAAAGAGCTTGTCGGACAGGGATTGGGTAACATTGTTGCAGGCTTGATGGGAGGGCTGGCTGGTGCGGGGTCAACCACGAGGACTCTCGCCAATATCGATGCTGGTGGCAGAACACCACTTTCAGGCGTTATCTACGCAGCGCTGGTTCTTCTCGTGATCATCGGCTTAGGGAAGGTCGCAGCGCTGATTCCGATGAGTGCGCTGGCTGCCATTCTCATAGTTCTGGGCATTGGAATCGTTGACTGGCGATCGATCAGACATATCCAGAAAGCTCCACGTTCTGATGTAGCTGTTATGGCCGTTGTATTGTTCATGACCGTCTTTATTGACCTCATCTCAGCAGTGCTAATCGGCATGGCCCTCGCTTCGGTGCTGTTCGTCAAGAAAATTACTGATGCGCAGTTTTCTGAATTTGGAACACTTGATACCATTTCCGAACTGGGACATCTCGTGGAAAAGCTACCGGCAAGTCTGTTGGCTCAGACGTTCGTTTATACATTTGATGGACCGATCTTCTTTGGCGAGACCAAAAATTTAGGCAAGACAAGAAGCGTTGATAATGTCAAAACTTTGATTCTAAATTTCGAGCAGGCCCATTTTATAGACCAGAGTTGTTGCTATTACTTGGAGGACATGGTGGGCGGGTTCCGAAAGGACGGCAAGCTTGTGCTGATCTTAGGCCTGCATGATGAATTGAAGACACGGCTCAACAATATGGAATGTTTTGCCGTTGTAAACGAAGAGTTCCAGGTGGGGCGATGGACTGGTGCCATCGACAGAATCAGATCACCTGCCACAGTCTGAACGCCCCCGGTTTCGCATTTCAGTCTCTGTGATTTAACGGCCAGAGAATTCTTTCATTACTTGCCCGTACCGCTTGCCCACTGCGCCGCAAACGATGTCGCAGAGCTCGTAT
This sequence comes from Candidatus Obscuribacterales bacterium, assembly GCA_949127735.1. Classification (GTDB taxonomy): domain Bacteria; phylum Cyanobacteriota; class Vampirovibrionia; order Obscuribacterales; family Obscuribacteraceae. The sequence continues at coordinate 31,672 of CASBPX010000065.1, forward strand.
ATGCTGCTGTCGCCAATGCTGTAGTAAACGAACAATCCCTGCCGCCGCTTTTGAACTATGCCCTGTTCCGATAACACAGATAAGTGTTTGCTGACGTTGGCCTGACTCAATTTGCTCAACTGACATAATTCCTGCACTGAGCACTCTCCTTTAAAGAGATACTGCAGAATTTGCAGGCGTGATGCATCTGAGAGAGCGCGGAAACGTGCGGCGACAATTTCGAGCGCCGGTCGCGATAACTGCTTGTTTTTGTCTTTCATAAGATTTATAGATGCCAGGCTAACTAACTCCATTATATAACTGATGAGTTGATTCTGCAATCAACCTTTTGGTTGATTCGCTGTATAACCAATTGGTGATATAGTAAAGCTGTTACCAGGTGAGGGCTCGTTATGTCAGAACCGTCGACGTCTAATTCTGTTGTTTGTGAGCAGATAGCTCCTGCTGACCTGGCCGCGAATGCCGGACCGACTGTACTGCTAGATGTTCGTAGCCCAATTGAATTTGAGACAGAGCACATAGCAGATTCCATCAATTTACCCATGGGTGAGCTAGAAGCCCGCTTCGAAGAGGTGCCCCGTCAAGGTCAGCTTGTGGTCATATGTAGATCTGGCAAGCGAGCTGAACGTGGTGCATATACATTGCTAGGTAGAGGCTTCCAGCCTCAAGTTCTGGATGGTGGACTGCTCGCGTGGCGAAAGGCCGGGCTACCGCTTAAGGAAGGTAAAAAAATGCTGCCAATTGAAAGGCAGATCCAGCTCGTCGTTGGTATTGGCGTTTTGACAGGCGTGCTGTTGGGGTTTTTCGTCAATTCCTGGTTCCTTGTCATTCCTGTGTTTTTCGGAGCGGGGCTGACGTTCGCAGGTGTGACTGGAACGTGCGCTTTAGGGATCATATTGGGAAAGGCTCCGTGGAACAAATTGCAGACACCATCGGTCGCCCGCAATGTTCGTAAGACTGATTGTTGCCCGTAGCAAGAGGAGGCTGACTAGATGTTAGGCGGCGCTCTTTCGGGGATTGCCACAGGCACATTACTTGGACTGCTCGGTGGAGGGGGAAGTATCATCGCTGTTCCCATTCTTGTGTATGTTTTCGGAATGGAAGCCAAAGCGGCTATTGGCACAAGTCTGCTTATTGTTGGTGTGGCAAGCCTGCTGGCGGCATGGAGTCATCACCGCGATCACTCGGTACTTGTTTCCACTGCGCTTGTATTCGGTGTAACAGGAGCTTTGGGCGCTTTTGCCGGCGCCAGGCTGGCACACAATATTTCAGACGTAGTGCAACTAACCATGTTCGCATTGGCGATGGCCCTTGTCGGGCTGCTCATGCTGAGACCTGGAAAAGCGACTACCGAGGCTGTTAGTGAGCCAAGCGTCACCGCACTACCAGTGGTGCTGGTAGTTGGGCTAGGCGCCGGTCTGTTGACTGGCCTGCTTGGTGTTGGCGGCGGATTTATAATTGTGCCTGCAATGACCATGCTTTTGCATCTGCCAATTAAGAAGGCGATTGGCACTTCATTGGTAGTTGTAGGCATCAACAGCATGGTCGCCGCGATCTCGTATGGTTCGTCCATCAATCTAAGTTTTGCAATTTTGCCTTTCGCCATAGGCACAGTTGTAGCGGCCCCGATTGCTGGTCGATTGGCGCATTACATTCCCCAAGAAAGGCTGAAGACTGGCTTTGCGATTTGTCTGCTCATATTGTCTGCCTGGATGATGGGAAAACAGTTTTTAGTTAACTCTTGACGGTTGGAGGTTGATATGTTTTTCAAACAGTTTTATCTCGGTTGCCTGGCTCACGGCTCCTATCTGCTCGGTTCAGACGGTGAAGCCGTGGTGATCGACCCACAGAGAGACGTTGATCAGTACATTGAGGAGGCACAAGCACAGGGGCTCAAGATTAAGTATGTGATTGAAACGCACCTCCATGCCGACTTTGTCAGTGGGCACAGAGAGCTTTCGGAAAGAACCGGTGCGCAGATCGTTTTCGGCGAAAAGGCTAAAGCTACTTTCCCGCACATTGCCACCAGAGATGGTGACATCCTCAAAGTGGGCAGGCTGGAATTGAAGACATTTGAAACACCGGGTCACACACCTGAGAGCATTTGTATTCTCGCAAAAGATACGGCAGAAATTGGCAGTTCTGAAAAACTCTTCACCGGCGATACTCTCTTTATCGGAGACGTCGGACGTTCTGATCTGGTCGGGGCCAAAGGTCATACTGCGCAAGAGATGGCCGGACTAATGTACGAGACTCTTCACCGCAAGCTCCTCAATCTAAATGATGCCGTGGAAGTTTATCCGGCTCATGGGGCCGGCTCGCTCTGTGGTAAGCACCTTTCAAATGAAAAGTCATCGACTATCGGTCAGGAGAAGAAGTTCAACTATGCGTTAAAGCCTATGTCTAAAGAGGCTTTTGTTGAAATGATGACTGCCGATCTACCAGAAGTGCCCGCCTATTTTCCCGAAGATGTGGAGATCAATCGCCGTGGTGCCGCGCCGTTGAGCACCATGGCGAGACCTCTGCCACTAGACGCAGCCGCAGTGGCGAAGCAACTGGAGCGCGGTGCCCTCTTGCTCGATGTTCGCAGTGCAGTCGAGTATGCGGGTGGGCACATCAAAGGTTCGTTAAGCATCGGACTGGGCGGGCAGTTTGCCTCATGGGCAGGTACGCTGATCAAGGTTGGTACTCCCATAATTATTCTGGCAAATAGCCCGGCCGAAGTTGATGAGGCGGTTATGAGACTTGCCCGCGTTGGCTTCGAGACCGTGGTCGGCTATGGCGACGCGATTGAAGGTTGGAGCAAGGGTGGCTTGGAAGTAGTTCGGTCGCTGATGGTAACTGTTGATGAACTGAATCAGATGCACACTGAAGGCGACGAAAAATTTGCGGTTATTGATGTTCGCCGCACTGGAGAATTCAACAGCGGACACGTGCCGAACGCCATACATATTCCATTGGCTAATCTACCTGAGCGGCTCGGTGAGCTGCCGGCAGGCAAGTTGGCTCTCATTTGCGCCAGCGGTTATCGTTCGACAATGGCGATGGGAATTCTGGAAAGACACGGAATGGTCACTGCTATGAACGTACTTGGTGGAACCAATGCGTGGAAAGCTGGCGGCTATGAAATTGTGACTGAAAAAGAGGGGGCGAGCGAAAAAATAGCAATTGTTTGATCTGCTGGAATCACGCAGCGAAGCGGGAAGTGCTTTAGGAGAGACTTATGATAGTTAACGGTTCCGACATGGCCCCAAAGAAAATTGTCATCGTCGGTGGTGTCGCTGGTGGAATGAGTGCAGCTGCAAGAGCGCGACGCCTTTCTGAAGATTCGGAAATTATCGTCTTTGAACGAAGCGGCTACGTCTCCTATGCCAACTGCGGCTTGCCGTATTTTCTAGGGGGCGAGATTAACTCGCAAGACCAACTGATCGTGGTCACACCTGACGCATTGAGAACCAAGCTCAATCTTGATATTCGCGTCCATCATGAAGTCGTGGAAATCAACCCGAAGACAAAGGTCATAACGGTAAGAGAGACGACTACTGAAAAGATCTACCAGGAAAGTTACGACGATTTGATTCTTTCGGTGGGTGCCGCCGCCATCAGACCGAACGTACCTGGAATCGAGTTGCCTGGGCTGTTCACGCTCCGCAATATAGAGGATGTTGAGTCGATTCAATCTTGGTTTGATGATCGAAAGCCACGCACAGCGGTAGTGGCCGGTGGCGGCTTCATCGGTCTGGAGATGGCAGAGCAGCTAGTTCGCAGGGGACTGGATATTACACTAATTGATGGCAAAGAACATGTGCTGGCGCCACTTGATATTGAAATGGCGGAACTCGTGCACGATGAACTGCGCCACCATAAAGTCAAACTTGTACTGGGACAAACTATTGATGGCTTCCTTGCACCGGACCAACAAGTGGCAACCGCAGAAGATGTTCCAAAATCATGCTGGGTTCTGGCCAGCGGACACGAGCCAATCCCAGCCGATCTTGTTATCCTCGGACTAGGAATTAGACCGGAAGTAATGCTGGCGCGTAATGCCGGATTAACCATTGGTGAGCGCGGTGGCATTCGGGTAAATGAAAATTTGCAAACTAGTTCACCGCACATATGGGCCGTAGGCGATGCCATTGAAGTGCGCAATCCAGTGAACGGCGAATGGACACTGATCGCTCTGGGAGGCCCGGCCAATCGCCAGGGACGAATTGCGGCAGACAACATTTTTGGCGCAAAACAAACTTATGATGGCACCATCGGCACTGCCATCCTTCGAGTTTTCGATCTGACCGTGGCATCGGTTGGACTGAATGAAGCGCAATTGAAATCGATGCTTCCTTACGAGGCAATCTACCTGCATCCAAGCCATCACGCCAGCTATTATCCAGGGGCCGAGCGGCTTGACATGAAGGTGCTCTTCAATAAGGAAACCGGCACATTGCTGGGCGCGCAGGTGATCGGCAAGGAAGGGGTCGACAAGCGTATAGACGTCTTCGCTACCGCGTTAAAGGCGCGCATGAGCATACGTGATTTGTCCGAGCTGGAACTGGCTTATGCACCGCCTTTTGGCTCAGCCAAAGATCCAATAAATCTAGCAGGAATGGCCGGTTCGAATGTCTTCGATGGCTTGACTGAGCAAGTGCAGTGGCATCAAGTGCCAGCATTGAGCATGGACGGGGCTGTAATTATCGATGTTCGCACTCGTGGTGAACGCGCTAAAGGCTATATCGATGGCAGTCTTCACATTCCGCTTGCTGAGCTAAGAAAACGGTTGTCGGAGATACCAGCGGAAAAAGAAATAATCACGTACTGTCAGAGCGGTCAGCGCTCTTACAACGCAACTCGTTTGCTCAGACAGAAAGGTTTCAAAGTAAAAAATTTAGCTGGTGGATATCTGACATGGAACTCGATGCAGTCAGCAGGCAAGAAATTAGGATTAGACCAGCATAGCGCACCACCAGTGATGGCAAGATAGTTAGGGAGGCAAGTTTTTGGATGAACGAATCGATAAAGACACTAAAAAGAAAGAGGCAAATTCCCATGGAAAGTATGATCTGGTTGTTCGGCATTGTTTTAGTCTACTTTGCTCTGCAACTCTGGATACTGCCGAAGCTTGGCATATCTACTTGAATGTCGCGTAGCTGCTCGGTCGAGCAGCCGAAGACAACGCGTAATCAGCCAGAAGAAAAAGAGCCTATCAAGCATGGTGAACCAGGCAAAAGCGATTAGCTCCAGCTGTTTGACGCTGTTGTGCGTACTGATAGCACTTAGCCTCAGCGGTGCTGCGTGGTGCGAAGAGGGCCAGCCGACTGTTGCTCCAAGCTCACTAGCTATGGGTGCGCGGTGCACAGAAGATGCCTCATGTGTAATTGTCGGCGACACGCACATGCTGGAATGGAAGAGCCCGGCTCCAGCCAAAATCGTTGTCGTGTGCATCCACGGCCTCGGTCTGTGCGCGAGGGCATACAAACCGCTAGCCAGAGAGTTCTCTGCGGCAGGCATTGATGGATTCGGTGTGAACGTGCGTGGCTTTGGTCCAGACAGAGACAAGCCAGAGCGTGCAAAATTGAATTGCGTAGAGACAGTAGGCGATGTAGGCAAGCTGCTTACCAGCATCCATAGAGATCACCCTGATTACAAGGTGTTTCTTGTCGGTGAGTCAATGGGGGGTGCTCTCGCTATAAGAATCGCCGTTGAGAATCCAGGACTAGTAGATGGTGTCATTTGCTCGGCGCCGGCATGGAAATTACTCAAGGTGCGTGGAACGGCGGTGAAAGGCGTCTTTGAATTGTTTGTGTTTCCCGGAAGTCAGCCAGGTGCTGCCTCGCGAGCCGTCATGCACCAGGCCACCACAGACCCTGAGCTTACTGAGCACTGGCTGACAGATCCGTCTCACAAGTTGAAACTAACCTTCAAAGAAGCCACTTCTTTCTTGAGCTTCATCTCCAAGACAGAAGTCTACGCCAAACAACTGACAATACCAATCTTGGTTGTTCAAGGGCTCGATGATCATCTGGTTTCACCGGAAGCCGTTGCCAAACTTGTCAGAGACATCCCTTCCGGTAGCAAAACTTTTCTCATCGATGGCGAGGGCGAACATCTCCTTCTTGAAGAAGCAAAATTCACACCACTGTTGGTAGAGAAATTAATCAGCTGGATCAAGATTGACGCCATCGATAAATTTAAGACAGAAACCATCGAAGTCTTGAATGATCAAGCTCTTTCGCCTCAAGGAAAGCGGCGTTTGCAGGCATTATTGCGACTGGCCAAGACGAAGTTTGCAGTGAAGTGGGCTGGGGCTTTGCGAAATGTCCATCAGGGTTTAGACTTTAGTGGCACGATTGCCCTGCCACCACTGGCAGAGCTACCGCATCTGTACGCGGTCGGTCCGTTGGAAGATCTGCTTGGCGAGGTCACGATATGGGACGGCAAGGCACTGATTTCAAGGATAAAAGACGGGACGCTCAAGATCGATAATGTTCTTAGTAACAAGGCATGCTTTCTCGTATACGCTCAGGCGCGAGCGTGGAAGCGAATCAAGATTGGTTCTTCTGTGATCTTGAGTGAAGTCGATGGCGTGATAAAAAAGCAGGCCACTAAATGCGGTATCAAAACCAACCGTCCATTTCCATTTTTGATTGAAGGCACAGCAAAAAACGCTCGATATCATGTGATGAACCGAACAGATTCGTCACCACCCGCGCCCGGCCCATCAGCTCATGAACAGGCAAAGGTCCGCTTTACGATCAAAAACATGCCGGTTCAGTTGCTCGGTTTTTACTCTGAGCATCACCAGGGTATCTTCACCCACCACAGTAGCTTCACTCACGTGCACGTAAAGACGAAGGACGGCAAAAATGCCGGACACTTAGAAGATATGCAATTGGAACCAGGAGCACTGCTGCTGCTGCCGAAGGGGTATCAGTGAACTAGAAATCGGCAAATTAAAAGATGATTCAAAGCGATAAGGAGGTTCAGTCAATGCGAAAAGCGAAGTATTCGAATATTACGAAAGCCAAGGTCCGCGCCATAGTTCTCGCCGGTCTGACTGCTTTGGGGGGAATGGTCTGTTTTTTTGCAGAAGCGTCTCTAGCTCAGAATCAGAGCAATAAATTGCCAGCGTCACCAATTAAAGCCTCCCTTAGTAGTGATACACCGAAGGTCATTCCGGGTAAGCCATTCACCCTGTTCGTCGTCTTCGATATGGAGCCCGGATGGCACATTTATTACAAAGACCCTGGGCAAAGCGGCATGCCGACGCAAGTCGATTTGACTTTACCCAAAGGTTTCGCAGCACAGGCGCTAAGCTGGCCGCCACCGGAAACATTCAAGGAAGTCGGCATTGTCACATACGGATATGCAAAGAAGCTGCGCCTTTCAACAATGGTGACGCCTTCCAAAGATCTTAAACCCGGAGAGTCGATCAAGATAAAAGCGGCAACAAGCTGGTTGGCTTGCAAACATAGTTGTGTTCCTGGAACCAGCTCAATTTCACTCGATCTAAAAGTCCAGACGAAATAGCGGCAAACGCCAGACTTTAAACTTTGGTTGCTAACCGAGGCTTGTCGCCAAGCATCTTCTCAAGTCCGGAGGTGTCTGAGGGAGCCTGAGTCAGCCATGGCACCACCGCAACGCGGCTGGAGAGTTGCTCTACTTCTTTGATGTATGCTTTTTCGTTTACTTGACGGCTGAGCAAAACAGGATTTGCAGTCTCAACCGGAGATAGCGACTGATTGATTATCCATGCAAATGGATGAATATCGGCTCTGGCAAGATCCTCTTGCAGGCGCTTTGCCTCATGCACCGGAGTGGCTTCCGCCAACGTTATGATCAATATACGAGTAAATACTGGGTCTCGTAGTCTCGGCAATAAATTAATCACGGAGTCAGGCATGTTACTTGATTGACGCATTACTTCTTTGTGATAAGCCTGGGCGGCATCTAGCAGCAGGATTGTGTGTCCGGTTGGTGCCGTATCTAGTACCACAAAACCAGCTTGTCCCTTGGCGACAATGTTGGCAAAACTTCTGAACACTGCTACTTCTTCAGTACAAGGAGAGCGAAGATCCTCGTCAAGCAGAGCTCGCCCCTCGTCATCAAGATTGCTGCCTGCGCTTTGCATAACTTCCTTTTGATACGCTCTGGTTTCTTCGGCAGGATCTATTCGACTGATCGTCAGGTTCGCAACTGAATGCTCCACGACCCAAGAGATGTGAGCGGCCGGGTCTGTTGTGCTCAAATGCACTGGATTGCCTCGACGCGCCAGTTCTACTGCTATTGCCGCAGCAATACTCGTTTTGCCGACACCACCTTTGCCCATGGTCATAATCACGCCTTTTCCTGCTTTCTCCAGCTCGTCGACGATATTAACTAGAGATTGCGGAAGTTTGTCATTGCTTGATTCGTGTGCAGGAGCAATTACTGAGGCTTCAAGGTTGAACATACTGCGAAGCGCCTTCACACCAAGCAGTGCAGTTGCACTCAGTAGTATTTCCTGGGTAGGAAGCTTTTTCAATGACTGCGGCATGGAATCCATCGCCGCCTGTGCACGGGTGGCAAACGCGGTCGCTGTAGCATCACCAGTAGTATCAGCGCTGAGAACACCATTTAATACCAGGCATTGATTGGCGACGCCAATCTCCATCAGCTCAGCGCTTGTGTTTGCGGCTTCCCGCAATGCTGATTGCTCTTGGCGCGAAACAAGCACGAGCGTTGTGCGAGCACCGTCCATGAGTGTGCGAACTGACGAAGCGTAAGTGTCTTGTTGTTGTTGAAGCCCAGCAAGAGGACCGAGGCACGATGTGCCGGTTGTATTGCCTTCAATAAAGGTGGTCCAAGATTTTGGCAAAGACAGAAGACGCATGGTGTGGCCGCTCGGGGCCGTATCAAATATAACGTGATCGTAGTTAGCGGTGTGATTAGCATCGCCGAGAAGACGAGCAAACTCATCAAATGCGGCAATCTCAGTTGTGCATGAGCCAGACAGTTGTTCTTCCATGCTCTTTAAACTTGCCTCCGGCAACAGACCACGATAAGGGCTAAGCAGTCTTTCCCTGTATTCAAGTGCGGCCGCTTCCGGATCGATATTTAAGGCATCAAGTCTGCTTACACCGGGCACTGATGTTGGAGTCGACTTCAGGTCGACATGCAGCACTTCGTCGAGGTTCGAGGCCGGGTCTGTGCTTACGAGCAATACTCGTCGCCCTTTGTCGGCCAGCGCAATTGCTGCTGCGCAAGAAACGGAAGTTTTGCCTACTCCACCCTTGCCGGTAAAGAACATGTATTTGGTGGCTTGTTCAACCAGGTTCATTGATTTTCCTTTGAATTAACCGGCGGAGCGCTGCAGCAACCAGAGCCGACGGCAACTTGTTGTTCAACAGTAAATTTGAGCCCGCTCTTGGGCGCCTCAAGACCGGCCATCTGAGCCAGTTTATCTCGTTTTGGATAGGCGCCTTGAAAAATTATTTTTCCATCGACAAGAATAAGAGGAAGGCATTCGTTGCCGTCTTTCTTGAGCGCATCGGTGACGGTGGCGTTGCTCACGAAGGCCTGCGTCTGTTGGGATAGATTGTACCGCTCTACTTCAATTCCCTGGCGCTTCAGCCAATCAAGATCAGCTGTGAACTCAACAAGGGCTGGATCGACACCTGGTCCACAGATACCGGTTGAACAGCACATTGGTGGATCGAAAATCTGGACTTTCATTTTTAGCTCCTTTTCCTTTCAAGACCGACACTTGTCGGTCCCAGTTCCGTACTGTTAACTTTTAAGATTGATTTTTTGCAATACCCCTCTCGTATTCCTGCTCCGATGCAGAGAAATACCCAGACTGTAAGCCAACGTTCGAAGAATCCAATCGACGCTTCTTCAGGTGGATTCGCTATTGTCTCTTCCGCTTGCGTGATCATCGACTGTTATCCAGCTCCAAATTGTAAATGCGTTGCGCGTGTGGTCAACATTGGGAGCGAGACGGAACGCACCTTGTTACTTTGCGACTTTCGTTCTAGCCAATTGTTCGACTTTCGTTTTAATTTCATCACGGACACGGCGAAATTCTTCTATTGGCTGGCCCTTTGGGTCGTCGATAGCCCAGTTTGCCTGCGTGCCAATGAATGTGGACGGGCAGAAATCAGCTGTTTTGATGGAGCACATGGAAATCACGGCATCGTAGTCACCAAGCTTCTCGCTGTCGATTGCTTTGGAGAATTGCTTGGATATGTCAACTCCTGATTCGTCCATCACTTTTATTGCGTCAGGGTTGACGCCAGTGCCTGCTTTGACGCCCGCGCTATCTGCTTGGAGGCCGAATTGACGGCCAAATCCCTCAGCTATCTGGCTACGGCAGGTGTTCTCGGCACAAATGAATAGAACCTTCACTGACTGCACTCCTTCTTTCCGATTTGTACTGGTACAGCTTCTGGTACTATCTCTGGTACTATTTCTGATACTGCCTCTGGTGCACAGCAAGCGGCTTTGCTTTCGCGCGGGAGCTGTACATCTTCGCCATAAGTGGTTGCTTCGCCGGTGGTATAGAAGGACTCCCAGGCGATTCCTTGCGGATCGTGAACCCATGTTTTGTCCGATTGTGCATAACAACAAGTAGTTTTCTCTTGCTCAAGGATGTCTTGCTTGGCTTGTTTTAGCCGCAGAGATATTTCCTTCAATGAGTCGTCGTCATCAACCTGAATTCCCAGGTGATCGAGACCTGGTTGGGTTCCGCGTTTTGAGATAGCGAAATTAATGCGTGGATCATCGAGCATCCACTTTGCGTAGTCTTCTTTCTGAACAGATGGTTGGGTGTTGAAGAATGTCGTATAGAACTGAATAGATTGATTCAGATCTGCTACTGCAACATGGACGTGAAACCTTTTCATTAGCAATTGCCTCCATTGTCGACGCAACAGTTTTCCATGAGGAAGCTCAGCAATTCTTGCATTTGAGCATAATCAGCTGAATAGATAATTGATCTACTCTCGCGCCGTGACACTATCAAGCCAGCGTTGTTGAGTTCCTTCAGGTGGAATGACATCGTCGCTGGTGGCATTCCAAAGTGGGTACTTAAATCGCCTGCCGCCATACCGGCAGTTCCCTTCCTGACCAGCAGGCGAAAAATTTCCAGACGTGATTCTTGTGCCAATGCCGCCAGGGCGTTAACCGCGTTTTTCGTTTTCATATTTCCAATATAATCGAAATGATATTATGTGTCAAGCGAATAATTTGGAGCCCATCCAAGTCGAGCGCCGTGCGGCCGCAGGTCAGCGCAGTGACTGAATCAGCATCCAAACGCCAAGCGCAAGGATGACGGCAGAGACGACACGTTTGAAAGTACGTTCGTCAATGCTGTGCAACAGCGCCAGCAATTGCTGCGACAATTCCGACAAGCAACGTAAAAGGATCAGGCATTGTCCACAACCATCGTTCACCGCGCGGCCAGCAGGCTTACCAACATCGGGTGCACTTTCGTATCTTCTTTTTCAACGTGTGAAACGAAATCTTCCTGCACAATTTCAATGGTTGCAAGCAACTTCTCTTTCAGTTCACTTGCCGAAGCATCGTCAATAATTGTCTGATAGACGCCTGCCAGAGCGTTACCACAACCGTCATGCTCCTTTTCCATTTCGGCAACGCGTTCGAGCAAATTCATTTCTGTCGGTACGGCTTCACCACCCGTTTCTAGAGCTACGCCTGTGGGAAACAAAACTGATTCTTCGTCGCGCAAATGCGCTTCGACTTTCGCTCTTACTTTTTCAAATATCTGCTGCGCTTCGGTTATGGATTTGCTTTCAGCATTTTCAGTGGTCAGCGCTTTAATGAGTTCAGAGATTTTTGGTAGTTCTCTTCGCAACAAGCTGTGATGCGTAGACATGATCTCTTCAACAATTTTTTGGAAACTCATGTGCTCCTTGTCGGTATCGCTTCGTCGTTTTACGGGAAACATTAAAATGCCGCCTAGGGTTTTTTTACAACTTGAAGGTTGTATATTCCTACAACTTATAAGTTGTAAAATTCCTTAGGCTTCTAAAAAGCAATATTGCCCATGAGCTTATCGATTTATTCAAGAACGGATAAGAGACCAGTTTACCAAGCATTGCTCCTGTACGGAAAGCATTTTGCACCGCTTGTTGTTTTTCCGCCTGGGTGCCATCGGCCATCCCGGCAAAGAAAGCCATAGCACCACCCACGGTAAGGCTAATAGGCGCAGAGACATCAATAAAACTGGGCTGCGCGGAAGCAGTGTTCGCACTGTCCGAATTTCTTTCACCGGCATGTGAACTTCCCATAGTGATTTGACCTGTTGGGGGGATAGACAGCTCCCGCAACTAGAAATCTGCTTGACTGGAGTTGTGGTATCTATCCGGATGGCTTTAATTTTGGACAGCAGCCGCGAAAATTCGGCGTTTCTAAAGACCGCCGATTTCTAAATCCATGGAGCAAGTGTTGGAGAAAGTTGCGCGTCAAGCCAGATGATCATGCTGCAACAATTGGATGGTCAAGTCGTCTGGCGGCGTAGCTCAGGGCTGCTTTGAGATCGTCCATTTCCAGGTCGGGCATTTCATCCAGGATCTCTTTAGCTGTGAGTCCTGCTGCGTAGAGATCCAGTATGTCAATTACCCTTATTCGCATGCCACGAATGCAGGGCCTGCCGCCGCACTGTTCGGAGTTTATCGTGATGCGCTCAGTTAGGTTGGCCATTTGCTACCGCCCTTATGCTTCGGGAACACCATTAGTATAAGGGGTGACAATAGATGTTGTGTGCAGTTGGTGTGGTGCGTTCCCCAATTCGTACCCACGTCTGTCTAGAGCAGCCGGATAGGCACCGCTAGCAGTGGCGCGGCCAAACGACGCTATCTGGGGTTGACGGCCTTCCAGGCCTTTAAGAAATAATCAATTGCGCTTACTGCGGTACTGGTTACGTCCTGGTCAGATCCAAGGCTGCCAGACAATTCTGCTGAATTGCTCCATTTGTTGCAAACTATAGGAATGTTGTTGTTGTCCGGCGCTATGGGCACGGCAAGGTCACCGAAACCATGAAGACCGTTGATAAGCAAGTGCAGGATGGCTTGCTTGACGAAGTCGAAAACGACGAAGAAGCTATCAGCATGAGTGTTTGATGATGGATTTGACAGTGATTTCGAAATCGCGACATTTTTGGCGACATTTTGTCCCGATTCCAAAGATCGAATTATCGAAATTCGAGAATCGGGACAATTTGCGGGACATTTTGTCCTGATTTGGATGCTTAATCGGCAAAGCCACCACCAGACAATCAAGACGATCTTCCTTGCAAATCTCCTTTCTATGTTTCCTGAATCAATAGTCATCCGATGGTACTGATGATGGTGTCGGTTTTGTGCGGATCAATTTATAGGATGCGAAGGTCAGCACCGCGGCTAAGACTAGAAAGAAATAGGGCATTCCTGAAGAGCCCCGCGTCAGACAAGATTCTGACGGATCGGCTGGATTGTATGCGATCTGGATGTTTGCACCGACAGGAAACTCATCCTCCTGTTTGTGTTCGAGCGCAACGCGTTTGCTGTCGCGCGTCAACGGGGCGCTGCCGCGGAATGACTTACCTGCCGCCTCGTAGCCGTAGGTCAAAATCAGGGCATAGAAGCCGCTCTTCCCCGCAGGTGGATCTTCGATTCTTGTTTTCAAGACAGAGCCAGTCGTGTGAGTCCAGGAAGTTTGGCTAAAGGCGTTAGTAGACAGCAAACATAAGCCGATAACTGCCGGGATCATCATATAGCCTAGAAATATTTTGCTTAGCCGATCCCTTTTTTGCTCGCGTCTGACTTCGCTCTTCAGTATGAAATTGTATATTTGCTTCAGGGACTGAAACATCCTTCTCTCCTTTTGTGCGATCGAAAATGAAAAGCCTCAGTCCGGCCATTCCTCATTGTTGTCATGTTCCTGGTTAGCCACAATAGTTTCGGCATCGACGAGCATTTCTTCGAGCATCTTGTAAGTTCGTGGGGTTACAGGAGCGGTGCGTTGATTTTGCGTAGACTGGTTTCGTTCAAATTGGTATGTCACGACAAGATCAAACTCTCCTTGCCTGAATCTAAGTCTCAATTTCTTGTCAGATTTGCCTTTTCGAATTAGACCAATATCATTGATAACCTCTTGGAGCGCGTTTAAAGTGCTCGGCGTCAAGGGTATTTTGAAGCACAGTCTTCCATGCTCTTCGTGGGTGCAAGTCAACTCAAATCGGAACGCATTGCCCTTTTGCTTCAGCTGAGCACTGACACAGTCTTCTTTGTTGGTTATGTCGCTGTAGTCACGAATAGTCTCACCGACCAATCCGTTCTTAAGAAGTTTCAATTGACGCTTAAGTGACATTTTTAAGCCTCTTTGTCGAGATTTCGAGTCTCCCACACAGGCATGTTGACTTCTATCGAACACCTGAATGTAGAGGTTAACGGCCAGGAGTCCGACCAGGAAAGAACTGGTGCTTGAAATGGAACTGAAGCTCCAATAAACCGGTGTTGTTCAGGCGCCGGTATGGCAGCAACGGATGTTCGAATAATTGTTGCACGCTTCGCTCGAAATCCGACTTGAAAGCAAAACCGCCTGCATCAAAGCGGCCGGATGAAGAATCATACTTTCCATTGACCCGGAGTTCGACCGGTGTCTCCAGTCCGCGAGGATACCAGTTTCTTTCACACTTCAAAGTCAATCTGTTCAAGAAATCTTGAAGCTCAATCGAGGAATCGTTGAGTGTTGATTCAATCGACACGCTGCAAAAATGTGAAGGTTCGTTTGTTGTTACGGCCAGACTAGCTGTGGACCCGTTTTCAGGCTTCAGAATTTTGATTGCAAACTGTTCTTGTACGTGGACCGGAGAGTAGTGAAAAGAACTCACATCTCCAAAAACCGACGGTCCTGCGATCATTTTGCCGGCCGTGTTTACTACGCCCCAGACTGGTCCTTTCATTGTGCCACTACCGGTGGTTATCGCTCCAGGAGTCAGATCTTCATCAACGATAGTAGTTTGTAATCCGTTCCGCCTGCCGACAACGGCGCATGCGGCCAGTCCGTCGTGAAACTCGGCTGCGGCAGCGAATCTGGCTGGTATTGTCAGTTGCCCGGTTCTATCGGTGTATCCCCATTTGTTCCTCTGGCGGACCGCTGCCAGTCCCTCGGAGAAAGCTCGAGCTGACTGGAACCGGGCCGGAATCACTATTCTTCTTGCCGGGTCGATAAACCCAAACAGCTCTCCATCTCTAAAAGTGATGCGGTCATCTTTCGGTTCGCCGATTTCTATCAAGCGTGGCTTGAGAACCGGCAGGCCGCTTTGCGTGAGATATACGCTTTTGGTCCAGATCAGCGTGCCGATTGCACCGAAAAAAATGGCGTTTGCAACAGTAAAAATCTGTCTTTGAGTACGCGAACCGACTGTCCAGAAGTTTCTAACCATGCCCAGGCAGGCAAACACCGAAAACATTCCAAGTATCGAAAAAGCTGCTGCACCGCACCAGAGTATTGACACGACAATACTTTCCTTGCCTTTCAGACCGCCGAAAATAATCAAAGCGCAGAGTCCGAGATAAGCCAGAGCCGTTGCTATTCTGACCAGGTAAGGTATGCGAAGAAGAACTCGTTCGTACAATCTCGGAGACGAAGAACTGGCAAGATTTTCGTCAAGCAGCACAATGCAAAGCCACAATAGTGATATGAGAAGCGCCCAGCATCCCAAAAGAATCAACAGAAACCCGCCTGCACCAAGAGCAAGAATAATGGCAACCGCCGTTGCGATCGATGCCAGTGCGATCAAGGGCAGGGGTAATTTGCAAGGTCTGTTAGCTGGCGCGACAAAGATTGCGTTGAGAACGAACAAAAAAATCATGGCGACAATGCCGACCAGCTCGATCGATGCATACTGCTCGCCGT
The DNA here is from genome assembly GCA_949127735.1 of Candidatus Obscuribacterales bacterium. GTDB lineage: Bacteria > Cyanobacteriota > Vampirovibrionia > Obscuribacterales > Obscuribacteraceae. Next base: position 47,566 of record CASBPX010000065.1, read on the forward strand.
GGATATTCATCGGGACCTCGGGCTACTTATTGGGCCGGGCGTGATGACAGACCTGGCGACTTGCTTACTGGCGGCAATGACACTGCCGGTAGTGTCATTGTATGACCCGTCAAATGACACAATGGTTAGTCGCCGACGACCTCAACATCCATGTCCACCTTATCTCCGAATTCGTTTCTGCCGTCGGCCATACTGTACTGGAGCGTGTAACGTCCGGTCCATTTCGAGGCTTGCACTTTGAAGCGGCAGTCCCATGTTTGACCGGTATTGACCGTAGCGCTGAGATTGACTTCAGGCGTTAATTCTTCTCGCTGTGTGGGAGCTCCCGATGGTCCGCGCTTTATCTTGCTCTTCATTCTTATATTGCGCCCTTGCCATTTGATATCGCCGACATTCTTGACTTTGATGGTCACGTCGTACGATTGGCCGGCTTTCATGGTCGAAGGAATTTTGATGCTGGAACGCGAGAATTGTGCATCCAGAGGCGCGGAAGCCAGCGCTGATGTGCCTACACTAGAGGACATCATCAATGCCACTGTCAGTGCTTTTACACTTTTCAATTTATTTCTCCTTGCATGTCCAATTAACTAGTCTTCATTGCTCGAAAAAAACTAGCGCGTGGTCTGTTCGACGTTTAGCTTGAAGCCACCCTCAGTCAGTCCGTTGGCGCCGGCCACACCGATGAGAATGCTGTAGGGGTTGCCCACGGAAGTGAACTCGATCTTTCTAACCCCATCATCCTTGTTTTGGATTTTTTTCATGGCATCAATCTTGGCATATTTTGGATAACTGGCTTCAGCCGAAATCGCCTGTGTGACATTCGGGGGAACAGGTTGATTACCGGCGGCAGACTGACGCAGCGCGTACAGATTGATCGCGGCTTTGTCTTTCGGTGTCAGTGTAATTTTTAGCGAAGAGCTTGCCGACATCGGGACTCGATAAAAAACATGATTACCATCAAATTGCTCAAAGCGCGTCGCGGGAAAACAAGCAACGTTGCTTAGTTCTGCCCAGCCAAGCGGGATTTTCTTTCCCGCTTTGATATTTCCCTCGACGCTGGAAGGCGTGGAGGGGCCGCCTACGGTTATTGCCGTCACAGTTTGTGTTGCTGCTTCATCAGCGTCTGCTGGCATCTGTGCGCTCAAAGCGGCCATAACCATTGCACAAGAAAAAAGACGTTTCATCGTTTGCTCCCAAAAATTTGGATTATAGAGCAGGGTAGCCACGCTCACCATATATTTGATGCTATCGGGCATTATTTGGAGACTGGTTTTCTGGGAGATACGCCGAACCTTCGGCCTGCATTAATGTGCCGTTGACTTGTTTGCCGATGATCTCTGCTTTACCAGGAGACAGTAGGAGAAATCTAACTCGGAGATCCGACTGGGCGTTCTGTGGAAAAACAGAAATCGCATTGTCACGCAGCCTTTTCAGTTTCGCAAGCTTGCTCACTGGAGACGTATCGAGATTTTCAATCGGCATCTCCTTCCAATATCGATTTGTTGTCGGCATTAGCAGGAGCGGATCGATTTTGTATTTGCCAATCCTCATCGACTGCGACCACCAATTATTGCACTGAAACGGACCAGGCTCCTCACCCTCAGAAGCTTCAATTCGTTGGGCCGTGACGCCCGACGAACTCTTGCTATTACCGCTTTGCGAGCTGACTTTCTCAACATCCCTCCGCATTATCAGCCCTTCGACAGAAACGCCGTAATCCTTATCGGTAAACTGCTCCGGACCGGTGACAATGCCCTCTACCATGACAAGCTTGTTTTCATTGGCCGGATCTATCTTGTCGGCAGATGCCTGAGTGTACTTACCGTCAGCTATGAGCTGTGCTTCTTTAGAGCTACAGCCGGCCGTGCCCAATAACATTACTGCAGCCAATAATAAAAAGCGGCGTGATGACATTTTAAACCCCGATATCCTGAAACAAGCCGTCACGGACCGTAAGCTCCATAGCCATCTGCGGTATCGGCAAATAGCAATCCATGATACGCGAACACAGCTAACATGGGCCACTCTTGGCAGGCGCACGCCAACTTTGGCAAATTACTGAGGATCTGGTTTTACGAGCGAGGCGCTCCTCCTGAGCCTCGGGCACCATATACAGTGGCGCGCGCTCGATCGTGGTCGAGGGTAAGGTAATGGGTTGGGCGAGAAGAGTGCCGGAGGTCTTCGCAGCGTTCTTAATTTCGCGATAGACAAACAATAGCCAAATCTCGTTGACAGTCATTCCTGACGCTCAACCAATCTGATCCGTTTTGAGCTAGGCATTGCATTAGGCGCGCACTTTTCACCTACCCCAATAAAAAAGTCGGCTTCTCGCTGAGACCGCCGACTTGATTGTGTTCTTAATTGGTTGCGGGGGTAAGATTTGAACTTACGACCTTTGGGTTATGAGCCAAAAAATATCGGTTTTGACGGTGGTTCCCTTGACTAGATAAAACTCTCTCAACCTGCGTACTGGTGGCGCTTTTGAGATTTAATCTTGTTGACCGGTTTTGATCGATCCGTCCGATTTATAATGAATTTGCGTTAGGCATAGCGTTAGGCGTTTAGTTCTGGGTAGGAACCCAATGGTTGAAGAAAAAACTGGCAAGAAGTTCACTGCGAAGCACATACGGGCACTTTCCTGCCCGGATCATCTAAAACAACGTTATGTTTCGGTGCTGCCCGATGTTCATTTGTATGTTTCGGTCGGACGGGGTGGCAAAAAGGCGTTCTGCTTTCGGCTCCCAATAGAACGAACGTGGCGCGTCTTAGATTTGAACTGCAAGTTCGAGGATTCGCTTCCAGACGCGCTATTACGCGACATCATGCTTGAAGCCCAATCGAGAGCGGCTGAATTGACGGCCCGTCTTAACCGCGGCGAAAACATCTTTGAGAAGCAACGCAAAGAGGCGTCGCATACGCTTCAGGAGCTGTTCGATCATTACAAGGAGAATCACCTGGAAAAAAGAGGAAAGCGCGTCCTAGACAACGAGAACAACTTCAAACGCTGGTTCGCAAAGAAGAATCTGGCCAAGAAAAAGGCGAACGACTTTTCCCACGAGGACGCAGCGCGACTTCATTCATCAATGGAAGAAACTCCGGGCAGCGCAAACCGCGCAGTGCAACTTGGTCGCGCGATGTTCAACTTTGGCATCAAGACTCACTTCATTTCGCGAACAGATAACCCGTTTGCCGGAGTTTCGTTGTACAGGGAGAACGAGCGAGACAGAGTCCTTTCGGATGAGGAAGCAGCCAAGCTATTGACCGCACTTGAAGCCATTCCCTCAGTTCATACAAGAGAGCGTACGTTGCGCGATTTCATTCTCCTGTCGCTTTTGACGGGCGCGCGTAAGTCGAACGTAATGACTATGCGCTGGGACGAAGTGGATCTTAAGAGCGGCACCTGGAGCATCCCTGCAGAGAAAACCAAGACGCAGCGCGCGCAATTAATACCGCTCGGTGAGATGGAGAAGGAGGTTCTCACACAGCGTGAACAGCTGCTCGAAGAAGCCGGAGTGATTAAACGTGATTGCCCTTGGATCTTCCCTGGAAAAGGATCAGCTGCCGGACACATGATCGATCCGGGAAATGCCTGGGAATCGCTGCGCGAGAAACTTGGGATGAGCGATTTATGGATTCACGACCTGCGCAGAAGCCTGGCATCATCAATGGCGAACACCGGTGCAGACGTGTCACTTGTCCGAGCAGCTCTCAACCACACCGACACACGCACCACGCTGAAAGCCTACATCAGGACAAGCCAGCAAGTACAACTGCAAGCAAGACAGAAGGCGCAAGGAGCATGGTTTGAAGCAATGAAGAGCCAGCAGACAAAAGCGGCAGAATCAAATGCGGTTGATGATGCAGACGCAAAGTCGAGCGACAAGAAAATTGCTAAGAAATCCAAAGCCAAACGCGGAAATAAGAGAAGCTAGCGCGCACTATGCCACCAGATGCGGTATCGGACGCAGCCTGGACAGCACAGAGCAACGTAACGTATCGATCTTGCGCATTAGGCGCCGCTTGGCAAACCGGTTCCTGGCATTCTAGTTGTATGATTAGTAACCTTTAGACAATGGTTTCCAAGCGATTCCGCGCTGCATGCAGGTGCTGGTTGGAAGTGACTGTCCGGGGCAGGCTGCTTTTAGGAACCGCTTATGCTTTTGCTGCACATTTCTGACATCCATTTTAAGCATCCGCTATGCGATAGCAATATGGACCCAGATCAGCCGTTTCGAACGCTCTTAGTGAGCGACGTCCGAGCTCGTTGCCAAGGTGCTGGGAGAAAAGTCGATGCGATTCTGGTGACCGGCGACATAGCCAATGCTGGGAAAGAAAAAGAGTACAAGGCAGCATATAAATGGCTTTCAGAACTCGCAGAAGCATGCTCGTGCGAGATGGAATCCGTGTTTGTTGTGCCCGGCAACCACGACGTAGATCGCAAGATAAACGCAGAGCGCGCGGCTGTCCAGAATGTTCACAAAGCCATTCTGTCTGACAAGAGCCCAAAGGCATTAGAGAAACAATTCCTCCGGCAGTTCAACGATGCTGATGCTGGGCATGCACTGTTTGCGTCGCTAGAGGAGTACAACATTTTCGCTGCACGGTTTGGTTGCAACGTTTACCCCACAGAGAAATTGTGCTGGATGCAAGACATTGAACTTGAGCACGATGTGACCTTGCGGCTTTTCGGGTTAACTTCCACCTTGCTATCAGGTGTTGACGGCGAAAAAGACCAACCCCGCCAAAACCTGTATATGAGCCCTTTCCAAACGGTGCTAAATCCTGAAGACAATGTCGTTAATGTCGTGCTTTCCCATCATCCACCTGATTGGCTTATAGATGCCGATGATGTTGATGATGCGATCAGAGCCCGGGCGACGCTTCACTTTTTTGGTCATAAACATCGGCAACGAAACTTCTGCGATACGAATTACGTACGATTTAGTGCTGGAGCAGTAAATCCTGACCGGCATGAACCAGGATGGGAACCCGGATACAACCTAATCAACATCGATGTGGCCAAAGAATCGTTGCGCTGCTATATCGACGTTAGAGCCGAAATAATGATCTGGCAAACTGATCCAAACGGCTTCAAACCTAAGCGTTTCGGCGACACAGAGTTTCTGAAGCATCGCGTACCGGTAAGAGCAAGACAAATAGCGCCGGTCGCTGTATCGCACTCTTCCGTGGAAAAGGAATTGGTGGCAGTGGAAGAACTAGCCCCTGAGACGGTGAAAGTGGAGGCAACGATGAGCGATGAGCATTCTCGTAACATAGTGCTTCGTTTCTGGAATTTGCGGGCGAGCGAAAGACGCGAGGTAGCCACCAAACTCGGTATTATCGAGAGCGACGAAATCGCTCTCCCCGAGGCAGAACGTTACGACAGAGCCCTGCGAAGAGCCTCTGAACGGGGGCTTCTTGAAGAACTCGCAGCAGAAGTTAAAATACGGGAGGACGCACGCTAATGGTTGAAACAGCCACCATCACCATAAATCCAGATTTCGTGAAATGGTATAGAACAGTCGGGGTTGACGAAAATCGAGAACGTCTTGAAGCTCGGTTTAAAGGCGTCCAGGCACTGCTCAAAGCTGCGACTTACAAGGATGTTGAAACTCTGATCAAACTTGCTTTCTCGACGAAGCAGCGCCCATCCTCCGAATCTCTTGAACGTGTAAGCAACTTCTTTAAGCAATTCGACGACCTTTTCGACGCCCGCGACGACAAAGAGCTAAAACTCTTGTCGGCATCCGCGTTGACTCTATTGCTAGAGTCGAGTTCGCACGTATTATCCTTGACGGGACTGTCAATAAAAACGACCGCCTGCGGTGGCGCGCGAACTCCAAATCTGCCAATGGATCTACCAGGTCTTGCCGAACAAGCCTTAGCGAACAGCGCTGAAAGACGCAGAGATCGCCCAGATATAACCAAAGACAAATTGGTGGCTACGAAGATAACCGATATCGAAGCGCACAAGACAAAGCTTTCTTCAACCTTCGATGCTGAGAGCGTAAATGCCTGTATTGATGTTCTCTCGGAAAACCTCAAGAAAAGCATAACCGCCGTAATTCAACAATCGAACACAGCGCTTTCGCAATTTTCAGACTACATAAAGGTTCAGGACGAAGAACTAGAGCTGCTGTGGTGGATATTCGGCGAAAGAAGCATCGACCTCGACAAGTCATTTAAGGACATACCAGTCGATCAGCGTGCACTAGTTTTGGCCAAAGAAATGGCAGACAACACGTACTTTCTACCTGGGCCGCTCTCAACCAAGGCGCTTTTGTGTCGAACTGGGATTTCGCAAAAAAAGACTAAGCTGACTGCTGCTATTAGTGCGTGCGAGACTAGCTGGCTGGAGTCGCTAAAGATGCCAGATGAAGCCAATCCGGTTGTTCTGCCGATACACTTTGGCATCGCGCGGAGGTTAGAGACTAATGACGAGGCAGCATGGATAGCCGGATGGAGTGGAGCGACTGGTATTGACCAGAACCTCAGCCTGTCTGGGATAGAGCTGAGTCTATTGTTCTACTCGGAGCAGCTTATAGTGCAGTTTGACAAGGGAGGCTAATAATTTGGCTGAGACTACTCAAGTTTTATGTCGCAATCCCGACTGTGACTATGCAAAAACCCAGAAGTGTATAGACGGTTTGGATAGCTCGGCTCATCCGCAAGTCTCAGCTGATAGCAAGCCAGCTGCATTCGACTCCGATGCGGCGAACGACGAGCTTATCGCTGCGCATACATCGTCTATCGAATCGCTATGGACCGGTGAGTGCTTAGATTGCAGCGAAGCGTCGAAAATACTTCGTCGTGATGAAAGTCGTGTACTTGCTGTCATTGGTCCAACTAAATCAGGTAAGACAAGTCTCATTTGCTCAGTATTCGAGTTGCTGCAGATTCAAGTGCGAGACGACTTTCAATTCGCCGGATCTCTCACACTGTTTGCATTCGAACGGGCATGTCATAACTCTCGAGGCGAATCACTTAGACACGAGCCGGTTATGGAACATACTCGTCACAATCCGCTGCCATTCGGAGTTAGCTTTTATCACCTGAAAGTCGCTCAGAGAGAAGAGCATCCAGTTAGTTTGCTATTTGCAGACCGGACTGGCGAAGATTACAAAGCGGCTTGCGATGATCCTAGTGTCTGTTCTGATTTTGTCGAAGTGAAACGAGCCGACAGCATTACCATCCTTGTCGATGGACAATCGGTTCTCAATAGCGCTGAACGGCACAACGTTAGAAGTACTACCGAACTAATCGTACAAGGATTGAAGGATGGTGGCGTGCTTAGCGGGAAGCAAGCTCTGTTGGTCGTACTTACCAAGCAAGACATGATCGAAGCCGAAAACGAGGAAAATAAGGAAAAAGCGTACGCATTTTTTGAGAGTCTAGTACAAAACATTCAGCGATTATATTCGGAACTTTTTGAAAACATTCAAGACTTCAAAATTGCAGCTTCGCCCCAAAACAGCCTGCTGCCATACGGGCACGGAGTTTTCAATTTGATGTCTCAATGGTATGGCAGCGCTCCTAAAGCTCCGCCGATAGTACTACCTGCGGTGACATCCAAAAGGGCTATGGGACGCATTCAATGACAAACATGCTCCACAACGGTCGCTTAGTTATCATCGCTGGACTCCCTGAGTCCGGCAAAACGACCTATCTTGCAGCTTTGTGGCATCTAATAACCGCCCGAACCCACACAACAAAGTTCACCTTTGATTCACTAGTCAAAGGTGAACACAAACATTTGAATGCTCTTGCCGAAAGATGGCGCCAAGGTCACGTCCAGATTCATACGGAAACAGCTGCGAACAGTGTTGTTGATATGAACTTGTTGGATTCGTCAGGAGAGCAAGTTCGGTTATCGTTTCCCGATGTTTCCGGCGAGTCATATAGGGACATGTGGGAAGCTAGAGATTGCACCACAGAATTAGCAAACTTGCTTCGTAGTGGTCGCGGGTTGATGTTGTTCGTCAATACTGATTTGATACAGGCACCGCTGCTTACAGTGCAATTGGCCGCACAGGCACAAGCTATCGGTGTGCCTCTTCCACCGGGGCAGAGCCAGCCATGGAATGCAAGGGAGGCTCCGACCCAAGTACAACTTGTAGACCTATTGCAACTGTGTCGTTTGCAGCCTCTGGACATAGATACCAAGCGTGTTTCAATCATTTTGTCCGCATGGGACAAAGTGGCAATTGAACTACGAACTCCACAACAGTTTCTTCGGGAACGACTGCCCTTACTCTACCAGTATCTAACGATCGGTAATGTTTGGGATTGGCGAGTATTTGGGGTAAGCGCTCAAGGCGGCGACTACATTCGTGATGATAAGCCACCAACACCGGAAGAACTGGCAAAGGTAGAGGAGCTTCGAAATTTGGATGATCCAGTTCGTCGTATTTCAGTAATAAGCGATGTGGATCACGCACACGACCTAACGGAGCCGCTAGCATGGCTCCTCGAATGACCAGTCCGGCAGCTATAGAAGTCCACCAGGCGGTTCATGGGTATTCCGGCGGACACAGCAGGCTTGCATCATCGATTGAGATAAAATCGCGTGATCAAAAGAACATGCTCGTAATGAGTGATGCATCGGGTCCAAGCGCAAACATTTTGGATGATGGCTACTTCACCGGCTACCCGCTGGCCGAGTCAGGAATGTATGTTATCGCAAAGACATGGTCAGCAACCGAAATGGACCGTCCAGGCTGCGTTTGGACGCACAGCCTTCTCGTCGATTTTTCAGATCTTGCGCGACTATCGGACGTAAGATGGCTTACAGCCGCCTTCAAACGACCGAGCACCAATACATTGTCTTCGAAGGAATTTCGTCAGCCCCTCGCGATGGTGCCGCCCGATGAAAGCTCTTCCGATCAGGCTTTTGATGAAATCCAAAAGTCCGCGGCGATGCAGATCCTTTGGGCGCTCTACTCAGAACCAAATTCTAGGGTAACAGCATCAGCAGCAATCCCCTCATCGCTGGTTTTCCGAATCTGGGCTCAACAATGGCCTCGATTGAGGCGCACCTTTCGTTTTTGCACTTTATCTTTTGCCGACAGATCGACGGATCTAGCTCCGTTCGATTTGCAGCTAATTCCGCCTGACAGATCGACGAGATCCCGCTTCGTGAAAACAACGGATGCTGAAAAATTAGCTATCGATCTGACTGCTGAATGGCTCCAATACGCAACGGCAGACATCGAAAGCCCGAACACAAAATTTAGATCTTTCTTTCGCGATTTTGGAAGTGACGTTACAGATGGACGTGCCAATTTCGTGCCCCTCTGCCAGCTTTATCAACTCCTGAGTGATTTCGACGATCCAGCTCGATCTGTTGACCAAGCTGTTTCTTTTGCACAAGATCTATTCCAAGATGCCAACGGCATCGGAGTTCGAACTCTCATAGTAACGAGCGCGGCAACGAATGCTCGAAAGATCAGTATGCATTCATTGTTGTTTGCAATTTCAAATCTGGACCTTTTGAAGTCATCCTCTAATTCTCAAAACGCGAGTCAGCTAGTCCAGGAGTTGTGGAATCGTGCTCCAGAAGCGCTGTTCGAACGTTCTAAAGAGAATTCCACCGTTTACGAGCTTGCTACAGACTTGTTCAAACGATTGTCGTTACACGAACTAGGCGCTCAGTTAGAGCGAATACCAGATGCAATTCCCATGCTCCTCGAAGCCCGTCCCGACGTCGTCTCAACCGCCAACTTTTGGCGAGCGACAAACCAGTTTCAGGACAAAGCGTTTGACATTGCGCAAGAGCTTAATGTTGTCCAAGCTAGTTTGGGCGCCATGTTCACAGCAGAGCGAGCAGACCTCGCATCGTCGATCAGTACCGCTTTCGGTCCCAAGGAAGTGCTGCGCGCGCTTGACACGCAAATCGCAATGAATAGCTCAGCAACTGACTCTGAGACGTTTTCTTCATGGCTGTTCGAATCAATCGGAGATAGAAGCGCCTTAGCTGATGTATTCAACCTCGGAGTGATTTGCCAACGCAAAATGTTGTACGAGATTGCAGTTCGAACCAGACCTGGGGATCTAGAAACAACGCAATCCGATCCATGGATGACTGCAGTCAGCTCTGCCAACCAGGGCGATATTCCACTTTGGCAGTCGCGCTATCTTTACAGTTACATATTCGCCCGAGCATTGGAGTCCACCACAAGTAGCGGTGAATTGATGTCGTTCTCTTTGGACTCGCTCTATGTTGCGTTGGCGAATTCTGATCTTGCAGAGGATGCCTGGATACTAGTAGAACGTCGCCTGCCAGAACCAGCTTGGTGGTGGAGGTGGGATCGCTGCCGCCGGTTGCGTGAATCAATTGCCGATTTGTCACTTGACGGACGCATCCAACCCATTGAGCTTTTAACAATTACGGACAGCGACGCACTATTCGTAGCATTGGTCGAAACTATTTGGTGGCGAAAACACGGCCGTCGTTTTGTCACCGAAGCAAAACTTGCAGCTCGAAGTGATCGTGGCGGACCGTTAGCCAAAAGAGCCCAGTTGCTCGAACAGTTCCATTGAATGACTTACTACCGAATCCGGTATCACACCTAACTCTCTTGCTCAACACAGGGTATTGCCGACATTTACTCTGTCACGCTAGACCAAAGTAACGCTCGAAGTATTTCGCCAATTTGTCCAGCACAGTCTGTTTCTTCTCTGCGTGACTGCTGTTTTTAGAGAATCTTGAAACTGCCGGCAGGATTTTAGTGATCGCGGTCCCAGTCGCCGGAATTGCGCCGTCGCGGAATGCATTGTCCACGAATGTCCTGGTCTCGTCAGCATTCAAAATCTCATCGGCAATGATGCAATCGAGTTCCTCGGCCTTTTTGACCTTGATGAAGGCAAGCCAGTCTGCATCTACTCTGGCCGCCGTTGTGATGGAGTCGACGAACTCTTCAATGAGGTCTTTTTTGTTACGCAGGGACGGACTGGAATTGATCGCACGCTCGATGGTAGCGAGGATTTCTTTGTCCTCACCAGTACCTTTCGCTTTGATATATCGCTCGACAAGCATCAGAATATAATCGACGTTGATCTCAACTTGTTTAATGAGCTCGATTTCAAACACGACATCATCGTTGATGGATTCTTTCTCCGCCTTGGATGCATTGCGGAACTCGGCATAAAGGTTCAGATAGACGCTTTGGTAATCTTGAAAATCACGTTCGCTGAGTATCTCGTTACCCGCAAAATCGTCAAAGGATCTGAGAATGTTCTTGAGCCTTAGGATCGAGCCAAAGAGTTTAATGAACTGTTTCTGCGCATTCTCGCCGATGATCGGCGTGCCGACCTCGAAGCGATCAACCAATTCGGCGATCTTCTTCTTATATTCCGCGTAATAGTCCGCATAAGGCTTGAGCAAAACAATACCCTTGGCGTCTTTGTTGCCAAAAAGCGCAAGCGCGTCATTGGTTTCTTCTTCCAGATTGCGAAAGGAAACAATATTGCCGTAAGTCTTAACTGAATTGAGGATGCGGTTGGTCCGAGAGTATGCCTGAATCAGTCCATGCGCGCGCAGATTTTTGTCCACCCACAGCGTATTCAACGTTGTGGCATCGAAGCCAGTCAGAAACATGTTGACGACAATGACGACGTCAAGCTCACGGTTCTTCAGCCGCTGGGACAAATCCTTGTAGTAGTTTTGGAATTTATCAACAGAGGTATCGTAGCTGGTGGCAAACATGCCGTTATAGTCCTTAATAGCAGCATCCAGAAAATCCCGCGAGCCCTGGTCCAGCTCTTCGGTCTCGAACTCTTCCTCGCCTAGAAGTCCGTCGTCATCGTCATCATTGACGGCGAAGCTGTAGATCAGCCCGATCTTCAGCCTCTGCGCGATTGCGATTTCTTTCTGCTGGCTGGTGAATTCGGCATAATATCGCTTAGCGGCGTCGATGGACGCCGTGGCAAAAATGGAATTAAATCCACTGACTCGTTGACTGCGCCGGATTTCTTCAATCCTGTTCCGGCTGGCGATAACTTCCGTCACGTTTGTGACAATACCGTGCTGATAAGTGGAGCTCCCACCGCGCTTGGTCTTCTGATCGAAGTGCTCACGGATATATGCCACTATCTGGTTGATGCGCTTCGGAGCGAGTAGTGCCCGCTCTTTATCGATGGCCGACACTTTCTTGTCGCGGACATTTGGCGCGGTTTTGATGGTATTGATGTAGTCAATGCGGAACGGAAGGACGTTTTTGTCATTAATGGCATCGACAATAGTGTAGGTATGCAACTTGTTGCCGAACGCTTGTTCTGTCGTGCGGCGTTGTGGATTGCCACCAGTCCCGGCGTTATCGGCGAAGATCGGCGTGCCGGTGAAGCCGAAAAGATGATAACGGTTGAAAACTCTCGTGATTTCTGTGTGCATGTCGCCGAACTGGCTGCGATGGCATTCGTCGAAAATCACTACGACATGCGAGTTGTACACAGAGTGCCTTTTGTTCTTCGCAACGAATCGGCTGAGTTTTTGGATGGTGGTGATGATGATACGCGCTGCCGGATCTTCGAGTTGCTGTTGAAGCACCGCAGTGGAAGTATTGGAATTGGCCGCGCCCTTCTGAAAGCGTTCGTATTCGCGCATGGTCTGGTAGTCCAGATCCTTGCGATCAACAACGAATAGCACCTTGTCGATCTCGCTGAGTCCCCGTGCCAGCTGCGCAGCCTTGAAGCTAGTCAGCGTTTTGCCGGAGCCAGTTGTATGCCAGATGTAACCGCCAGCCGAGATGGTGCCCAGTTGCCGATGGTTCGTGGCTGTTAGAATGCGCTGCAGAATGCATTCGGCGGCGACAATTTGGTAGGGCCGCATCACAAGTAGTTTCCGATCCACATCGAACACACAATACTTGGTGAGGATGTTCAGCAGCGTGTGCTTGGCGAAAAAAGTTTTCGTAAAATCGGCTAACTCTGTGATCGGTGTATTCTTCGCATCGGCCCACCAGCTGGTGAAGGAAAAACTATTTGAGGTTTTCTTTCGGCTCCGCTTATTGCGCTGCTCTGCTAGATGTCCCTCGCGGACGGTATTACTGTAGTACTTGGTCAGTGTGCCATTACTGATTACGAACAATTGGACGTACTCAAATAGCCCTGAACCAGCCCAAAAGCTGTCTCGCTGGTAGCGGTTGATCTGGTTGAATGCCTCGCGGATGTCCACGCCCCGGCGCTTGAGTTCGACATGCACCATCGGCAGTCCGTTGACCAAAACAGTTGCATCGTAACGGGTGCTGCGCGCACCCTCAACCTCGTACTGATTGATTACTTGCAGACGGTTGTTATGAATCGATTGCTTATCAATCAAGTAAACGTTTTTTGTGGTGCCGTCGTCGCGCTTGAGTAGTTGGATGTGGTCTTCCTGAATACGTGCGGTCTTTTCTACAACGCCATCGTTTGCTCCAGCTATCTTTTCACCGAAGAAGCGTTCCCATTCGCTGTCACTGAACTCGATCTTGTTCAGCGTCTCCAACTGGCGGCGCAAATTGGCGATGAGATCAGCCTCGCTCTTGATACGCAGGTATTCATAAGCCTGAATTTGTAGCCGCTTTAGAAAGTTAGCTTCAAGCACCGCCTCGCTCTGGTAATTGTCCTCTCGCACTTTGTATTCGCGCACGAACTCGGCTACTACCGTACTCTCGCTAGAGAGAGCAATCGGCTCGTAGCGAATCGGCTTGAGGTCTTCGCTCACAACGCCTCTCTGAACGTGAGCAATCGATTGCGATAGTATTCGTACTGTTGTCGACGAGCCTGGATCTCCACTGGCAGACATGAAGAAAGCTCATTCACCAGCGCGGCTAACTTGTCCAGGATCGAGACGACGCGTTCCTGTTCTTCAAACGGTGGAACATAGATTCGAATTTTTCCCAAGCCTTCGCTGGAAACTCGGATCATTTTCGCACCGGCAGCGAATTTGACTTTCTGCTCGTTAAAATCGCTTGTTTGAAAAAAGTAGGCCATGTACTTCGGATTCAGCGAGTGCGTGAAAATGTAGCAATCGTCGTGGACGGCTACTCCGTCGTCGCCCAACCATGCAACGGCTTTTCCAATATCCTCCACACTTTCGCCGGTTCCTGCGATCACCAAATCTCCGTTTTTTGCCATACGGAGAGTGGCTGCCAATTCTGGTCGAAGAAAAGATTTGGTTTCCGATGCACATAAACCGTAGTGCGTATAGATTTCCCCATAGTGAATACAGCCAACCCCGGATTCGACAAAATCCTTGTTTGTGAATCGGCGTCCGCGCACGAACGTGCCAACCTCGCTCAAGGTTGTCCATCCCTCGCTTGCGCTCGCCAAGCCATCTTTGAATGTGAGTAGCTTGTCGTGATAATACTTGTATTGCAACTTTCGTGCTGCAAGTTCGGACTGAAGCTCCGCGGTAAGCTCCAGTTCAATCTTGGTGAAAACATCCAGTACTTTCACGATTTCCTGCTGGACTTCGACCGGGGGGGTAGGAACGCGATATTTTAGGATCATTGCCTTGCTCCCACGCGGCATCTTCGCCCCCTTCGCATGCTGCATATTAAAAGCAAAAAACGCGTCTGAAGAAAGAATTCTGTAGAGGAAGTTTGGCGTTAGTTTCGACCGACACACTTCAGCGATGCGCAGAGCAAGCACGTCGCCATTGCATCCACCTGTGTTTGTCGCTAGCCAGATTTTTTTGAGATAAGGTCGAATGTTACCGATCAGTATGTCGCCCGGCCGATACTCGGTAAGATTTCCTGCAGTTGGAACGTAAGTTGAAGCTGTTCGTCCGGCTTGGTTCGGAAGCAAATTATCAACCCCTACAAACGATTCTTCATCAACGGAAGATGCTGAAATCCGAGTGTCTGAATACGAAGCAAGTTCGCCAAGCTCCTGATGTTCGACACCATTAGGACAATGCTTAGCAATGAGATCGTCGATGCAACTCATTCTGTCCCATCTTCCAGAGCGGACACGATTGCGTCAATCTGTGTCCGCAGTTCCGCTTGCCGGGAAACGATACCAATTAGCTTTGCATTGAGCGCTTGAATGTCCACAGCTTCGTCTGTATCCTGCTGCTGCACGTATGACGAGACGGCTAGGTTGTAATTATTGGCGGCAATATCAGCATTATCGACGAGTCGGGCGAAGTGCGCGATATCTTTTCGTGAGATAAATGCATCGAGAATTTTTTTCTGATTGTCCTCGGTGAGCTTGTTTTTGTTGCCGCCACGCACGAATTCCTCTGAAGCGTTTATAAAGAGCGTTCCGTTGTCGTGTTTGGATTTCTTTAGCACGATGACGCACGTCGCGATCGTAGTACCAAAAAATAGATCAGGAGGTAATTGGATGACGGTGTCAACGTAGTTATTGTCGATAAGGTATTGCCGGATTTTTTGCTCTGCGCCACCCCGATAAAGCACACCAGGAAATTCAACAATAGCTGCCGTTCCATTGACAGCAAGCCAGCTTAAGATATGCATCGTGAAGGCTAGATCGGCTTTGCTCTTCGGCGCTAGCACACCAGCAGGCGCAAACCGGGGGTCGTTGATGAGCAACGAATTGCTATCGCCAGCCCATTTAATCGAATATGGTGGGTTGGAAACAATGGCCTCAAAAGGTTCGTCATCCCAATGATGCGGGTCTGTGAGTGTGTCACCATGAGCGATGTCGAACTTCTCATAGTTCACATCATGCAAGAACATGTTGATTCGACACAGGTTATAGGTCGTCAAATTAACTTCCTGTCCGAAGAAGCCCTGCCTCACTTTATCCTGTCCCAGCACCTTGGCGAACTTGAGCAGCAACGACCCGGACCCACAGGCTGGATCGTAGACCTTGTTGACCTCTGTCTTACCCACCACTGCGATGCGGGCAAGCAACTCAGAGACTTCCTGGGGAGTGTAGAACTCGCCGCCCGATTTGCCCGCCGTGGAGGCATACATTTGCATAAGGTATTCGTAAGCATCACCAAACAAGTCGATGGTGTTGTCCGAGAAACTTCCCAGCGGAAGATCGCCTATCGCGTCGAGCAGTTTGACGAGCTTTTCGTTTCGTTTGATCACGGTGGGACCGAGCTTACCGCTGTTAACGTCGAGGTCGTCGAATAAGCCCTTGAAGTCGTTCTCGCTGTCAGAGCCAATAGCGGAGCCTTCAATGTCCTTGAACACTTTCGACAGAGTTTCGTTTAGGTTCTCGTCATGCCGCGCTTGCTTGCGCACATTGGCGAACAGATGGGAGGGCAAAACATAGAAGCCCTTTTCCTTAACTGTCTCGACCCGACCGTATTCAGCATCCTCATCGGATAGATTTGCATAATTGAAACTTTTGTTGCCAGCTTTACGCTCCTGCGCGTTCAGGTAGGCAGTGAGGTTCTCTGAGATGAAGCGGTAAAACAAAAGACCGAGCACGTAGGTCTTAAAATCCCATCCGTCAACGCTCCCCCGCAAATCATTGGCAATACGCCAAATGGTTTTGTGAAGTTCCGCTCGTTCTGATTCCCTGTTATTGTTCACCCGAACCTTCCCGACAATCTCAACGTCGTCTGACGGCGGTCTGTCGCGCAAAACCGAACTTACTTTTTCTAATCGAGTCACGACAACCACCAAATTACATTAAAGAGTAAACAAATAACAGTAACCTACTAATCTCCTTCCTGCTAATCATGACAACTGTAAGATATGTGCGGTGCGCCAGATCTCCTCTAGTTGACGGCTTCTATGTCTGTCACGGCGCCATGATGCGCCCGTCCCATGCCTGGTGGATGTCCGGCGATGTTAGACTTGCTCCACTCAGAGCGCCGCGAGATAAATGCCACCGCTGATCTGATGCTGTTGTCCGACAAAATTATTCAATTGCTGACATCCTGCATTTTGCGTTTCAGGGTTTACCCTATGGTGCGATTTTCGGAAGCGGCGGTACGATAAATACATGGCGCTCGACGCGTCAATTCAACCCGAGGCAAGCTGAAAATTCATGCGCCTCGGGCTTTTTGTTTGACCAGATTTGACGAACATTTCTGGTCCTTCCTGCAAACCATTTTTGCTTCTTCAACTTTTGCGATCAGGCTTTGACATTTCCTGATCGAATTCGCGCGCACCGCAAATGGTGCACTATAAGGAGAACACAATGTCAAACGAAAGAAACCTTGAGGTTGTTCAATCAACCGAAATTCCTGCAATCGTATCGAGATTTCAATCAGATCTTCTCACACGTCGAGAGGCGGCAGCGTACCTCGGAGTAACTCCTGAGACCTTAGCTGTATGGGCTTCGACAAGGCGATATCCGCTCCGGTTTGTGAAAATCGGGCGGTTAAGCAAATACAGAAAATCAGATCTCGACGCTTTCATCAACAGCCGCACAGTCAGTTGCGGTTATCGCAACAGCGACAACGAAATCGCTTAACTACTGGAGGACATCATGTCAGATGCGAACAACCTTCAGCTCTTTACCGTGCGTGATGCAGCCAAGCTGCTCGACATGTCGGAACACACGATACGCAGATTGATCAAACAACGCAAACTGCCAGTGGTCCGAATCGAACAGCGCATCATGCTCACCAGGAGCGGAATCACACACCTAATCAAAAAGAACACTTACGCAATACCACGCGAATGTTCAGACAGCGGAATCTGCTTCCGCTAACTCAATCAATAACTTTTCCGAGGGAGAGAGC
This sequence comes from Candidatus Obscuribacterales bacterium, assembly GCA_949127735.1. Lineage (GTDB taxonomy): Bacteria > Cyanobacteriota > Vampirovibrionia > Obscuribacterales > Obscuribacteraceae. The sequence continues at coordinate 65,216 of CASBPX010000065.1, forward strand.
CGACATTTTTGGTTCTCTCCCTCTTGTCTAAGGAGAATCACAATGGAAAAACTCAACCTGAAAAATGCGGCGGCTTTTGGAAATGCTGCATTCACCCGTCTCGACAGAGCGGAAGCACTATACGAAGAACTTGTCGAAAGACTTTATGCAATCGGCGAAGACGTTGCAAATCGCATCGAATCGCCGGAGCGAGTCGCGGATGCACTCGTTAAAGCAGCGCAAGCGCACGTCGGACGACGCAACGGTCATCGCCTCGCAGAGAAAGCGCTCACGACGGCATATCGAATCATCGCGAAGATCGCCCCAGCCGACAACGCGCGATTGATCACGATCTACAAACTGCTCGGTCATGTATGTTGCAGACAAGGCAAGCATCGCGAAGCAATGAAATACAACGCACTTGCCCTTCTGCTCCAAGTCAATCCACAACCAATCTCTCTTCGGAGCGGGCTTTAAGCCCGCTCCTTCCGCTCTTCAAAAGGGCAAGAACGAGGAACTAAATATGGCTAACATGGATTTTGAAACCTGTTATGCGGCTCTGGAACTGCCGTTCGGTGCTGGTCTAAAAGAAATCAATGAACGATGGCGGAAGCTGTCCCGAATTTACCACCCAGACCGCCACGCGCGCGACCCAAAGAAACATCACTTCGCGCTTGAAAAACAAAAGCAGTTGAACAATGCGCGCGACGTGCTCAAAAAATGGTTTGACGCAAATCCGCATTCACCGCCACCGAAGAAGGCAAGCACCTCTTCACAAAACAGCTCGCGGAGCGGCCCCGCTGATTCTAATTCAACACACAGTAAGCAGACCAAACATCAATCGCAATCAACAAACAATTGTTCTCAGAAAAGCTCCGGCCAATCAAATAGAAAGGAGCATCACGCGCATTCAGAGCGGTATTACTGGAACCATACGAATCACACAAGCAGCGATAACTCTTCTTATCGAAGTGGCACTACTTCCGGTACCACTACCGGCTGGTTTGTGACGACTGATCTCAAGCTAACTTCGCTCCAAGAATTGGTTAGGAAGGTCGATGCTTACTGCAATCGACCCAATAGTGACTCAGCAACGGCACTTGCCATGGCGCTATGTTTCGGTGCGGTCTTTGCACCGCTCTGGATTCTCACTGCGACGTTAGGTTTGATCTTTCCAGAGCTTTCGGGGCACTACCCAGACTGGCTAATGCCCTTTCTCTTAGGCGGTTCAGGATACATGACCACCTATTTGTTCCGCTGGTATTTTGCAGAAGTTGAAATCATCAAACTTCAAGAGCAAGCGCGTTATTTCAGAACAGAGCGCAGCGTTCAGAACTCTATCGACTATCTTAAAATGACAATCGAAAAGCAAACCAGGCAAAATGCGCAGTGGAAGTTCATCTCAAGCGGATGCGCTCAAGAAGCCATTCTTGAATTTGAGGAGGAAGTGTTCCCTGAGATGAAGCGCTCTCGACGAATTGTTCTGCGCTTCGAAGTCAAAGATTCAACAATAGGTCGAATCATAGGACTTGAAGTAAGAGCTTCATCACCAATCAACTCGTTCTCTTGTAAGAAGATCACAGAATCCGTTCTGGTCGAACTTAAGAAGGACTTTCAGGAAGTCGCCTGACGACGCGACTTCTCTTTCACAACCGGCCGGCACTTCGATGTGCCGTGCCGGTTTTCTCTTTACTAATAACTGTCTCAGCGAAACATCTCTGTTGCCTGACGACCCGTCTTGACTCTCTCTGCTCTTTTAAGTGCGAGCGAAGGTGGGCGATAGACGGCAGATGCAAAACAAGCGCGCCTTCGCCCGCTCGATTTTAGCAGAGCGGTCAAGACAAACAAGGCGAGCAAAACAGCGCCTGCAATGCGTGCCTCGATATTTCCGCTCAGGACAAACGAATCCGGCAGTGGTTCGGCGCTGTGCCCATGCCTGAATGGCGCAGGATTGTCCTGGATGCCTCCCTGCTTCACATTTTTGTGTTTGTGGAGCGATTTGGCTCTTGTCACTTTTTGAATCGTTCACTTCTAAGTGCAGTTGCACATGCGTGCCACCGTATTCGCCACCACTAACTCCTGGTGTCTTGAGCGTGGCTATATGCTCTGCCAGTTCCACGCATCCGTTCTACCACCGCGAATGTCTTTGTCAGATAGAAAACCCTTGTTGCGCCGTGAATGTTCTTTTGCCCGTGCCGAAAAATTTGACTAGGAGCTGCCGCCGTCGTCTGCTGATGCACCTGGTCATGCTTGTTTGGCTACCTCCTGTGCATGTCTAAACGTGCGGAGACTAGCACAACTTTTGCACGCTGCAATGGCAAACCCTAAAGGGCGCTTCGCGTCCATGCAGCATGCAAAAGCGCTATCGCGGCTGACGCTTGTGCTTTTTCTGGTCGCACTAACACGCACTGGAGGTGCCAAGAAACATGAATAATCAGATCACAGTAGTCGGACACGTCGGACAAGCTCCCCACACGGTATCCTTCGGAGACACAGGCAACAAGGTCGTCAAATTCTCGGTCGCCGTTAAGGAG
>CASBPX010000066.1 GCA_949127735.1 Candidatus Obscuribacterales bacterium
CAATGATTGCGAAGCGCATAGTCATCAAGGGCTGGGGTTGTAGATCCGGCGAGTGTGTGAGGAAAGAGATCGAACTTACCCCGGGAGATCTGCATTGTGTCTTGAAATCAGGACTGAAATTATCGAAAGGTAGTTTGACCGCAATGCAGAAGTCAGCAGAGGACGTAGTAGGTGAAAGCCGAAGGTCCGAACGGTGCCCGAAAGGGCTTGAAGGAAGGAAGAGTAGGAGCGGAGTTCATGGGCAGCAGACGGCAGAAAATCCTCAATGAGGCCTTAGCTGAAACGCTTGAGGGTGAAGCCCAAGGGCAAACGGCCAAAGGGCCGGAACTGCAACATGCGGCACCGCCAACCGAAACGCCAAATATCTTGACGTTGATGGAAGAAGTAGTCCATCCAAGAAATGCAAAAAGAGCACTTGAAAAAGTGTTGAAGAACAAAGGAGCAGCGGGAGTGGACGGCATGACAGCCGAAAGACTTCCCGCCTATCTCAAGGAGCAATGGCCGACGATTCGTCGTCAATTGCTTAGTGGAACGTATACACCAAATGCGGTGCGGCGGGTGGATATACCAAAACCAGGAGGAGGAATGCGGCAATTGGGCATTCCGACTGTACTGGACCGCTTCATACAGCAGGCGATGTTGCAAATTTTGCAAAGTTATTGGGATGAAACGTTTTCGAATTCCAGTTTTGGCTTTCGCCCTGGGCGCTCAGCACATCAGGCAGTTCAGCAAGCACAGAATTATGTATGCAGCGGACTCGCCCATGTCGTTGATATCGACCTGGAGAAATTCTTCGACAGAGTCAATCACGATGTATTGATGGGACTGATTGCGAAGAGGACGAATGACAAGCGCATTCTAAAACTAATACGCGCTTACCAAAATGCCGGGACGATGGAAGGAGGGCTGGTGCAAGCAAGGGACGAAGGTACGCCCCAAGGTGGACCTCTGTCGCCACTACTCAGTAATGTAATGCTGGATGTGCTCGACAAAGAGCTAGAGAGGCGTGGCCATCAATTTGTACGCTATGCAGATGATTCGAACATCTATGTGGCAAGCAAAAGAGCCGGAGAAAGGGTGATGCAAAGCATCACCTCGTTTCTCGAACGCAAACTCAGACTGAAGGTTAATGCAGGAAAGAGTGCGGTTGACAGGCCACAACGGCGGAAGTTCTTAGGATTCAGCTTTACCTGGGGCAAGCCTCGACGCAGAATTGCGCCGCAGGCACTAAGTCGCATGAAAAAGAAAGTTCGAGAACTGACACGGAAAACCAAAGGTCGCAGCATCGAGCAAGTAGCCGAGGAATTGAGACGTTATCTGACAGGATGGCGCGGATATTTTGGTTTCTGCGAAACCCCAAGCATTCTTCACAAGTTGGACCACTGGATACGTCGACGACTAAGGCGAAATATCTGGCGGCAATGGAGAACCGGAAGTAAACGCTTTGCTGAGCTGAGGAAAAGAGGAATCGGAAAGGATCTGGCAGCACAAACTGTCGGTAACCCCCACGGAGCCTGGCACCTGAGCAATAGCCCAGCGCTTAATATGGCTTTCCCCAACTCATACTTTGTAAACCTTGGAATTCCAATTCTAGATCGTTGAAATATTCCGCCGAACCGCCGTGTACGGACCCGTACGCACGGTGGTGTAGCAGGGAAAGCTTGCGAAAGCCTACCTATGCAAATCTTTAAAAGTCTAAAAAGGATAAAAAATCATGCTGCAAGAATTACAAAACACTCGACTAAGTACATTTAAAACTAGAGTTGATGAGCTCATCGGCACTCATCCGATCGTGACTTCAAACAGCTTCACCAGCTGGTTTAGCCAGGGCTGCGCAAGCCCAGAACAACTGCGCGCATTCACTGTGCAGTTCTCAGTTTTTAGCCATCTATTTATCGAAGCTCAGCTGCGAAAATGCATTAACGCTTCTGATCGAGCTAGCTACAGAGCAGGCAAAGAAATTTTGATGAACGAGTTGGGCGTTATGTTCACTAAAGACGGCTCCATCGATAACGGACGCTTTCGCTTTACCGCCGCACATTTCGAGTGGCTGGCTGATTTCGCCAGTCATTTAGGATTGACCTTTGGCCAAATAGGTAAGCGTAAACACGGCAGTCAGGCCACATTAGCCTTCTGCGACGCGCTTATGACCTGGTACGGCTCAGATGACGAGTCTACTGCCGCTGGAGCCTCTCATGCCATCGAGCATTGGGCCGCGGCAGGATTCTGGAAAGAGTTGATTGCCGGACTGAAGGTAATTAAAGCTGGCCAAATTGCCGATTTGCCTTTAGCTTTTTGGGTGTTTCACGATCAAATTGAAGACCAGCACGCTGCTCATACCGATGATGAGTTAGCCAGCGCTTTTGCCAAATCTGATTTTGATGAAGAAGCATTTTTGCAAGGTGGGAAAGCAATGCTCGACGCCGTAGCAATTTTCTGGAATGGCCTGAATGCAGAGCGTCAATTGTTGGAGCAAGAATTGATTGCCGCTAGTGCTACTAAGACTGCTAAGCCAATGCACGGCAAATCTTTTGCTCGCGAAATCGGCAGTGTTCAGCTACTAGAGTCGGGTTCAATCGGGTCTTCAAATTCGTCAAACGCGCACCAGGAGCTTACCTATGTTCGCTCCCTCAAACAAGCTGTTTAGCGCGTCGGGAAGTTTGTCAAACCCTTCGACTATTGTTTCTTCAAAAACTATTTCATTGTTGCGCACCCAGGGTGAAACAATCTCAAGCATTTCACTCATGCGATGTGTATAGTCGCGAGCCAGAATTCCCTGAATGGTGGCGCGTTGAAACAGCAGATGCTGTAAGAAACGCGGGCCCCTATTAGGCGTATCGATGCCACCATCATACTGGCTGATTTGTCCGCAAATAATCACGCGACCGCGCAGCTTAATTTGAGGAATGATAGCGTCGGTAATCATGCCGCCAACGTTATCAAAATAAATGTCTACACCTTTTGTCAGACGTTGAACTTCAGCGGATAATGAATCAGCGTCATGAAATTGCCGATAGTCGATGGCTCCGTCTAACCCAAGTTTGCTTGTCAGAAATTGGCATTTGTTTGCTCCGCCGGCGATACCGTAAACTCGACATCCAGCTTTTTTCGCAAATTGAACAACGAGGGAACCCACGGCCCCTGCTGCTCCAGATACTACAACCGTCTCGCCTGGTTTCGGCCTGCCTGCTTCCATCAATCCAAACCAGGCAGTTCGGCCAGGCATACCTAGCACTCCCAGCGCTGTTGTCACTGGTGCTGCCTCGGTGTCAATTTTAGTCAGATCGTTGGCGTGACACTTAGCCAGTAGCTGCCAGCCGCTGTAGCCAAGAACCCAGTCTCCTTTCTTGAATCCATCGCTTTTGGAATCTACGACTTTGCTGATCGCGCCAGCACCTTGCACTGTTCCCAGAGGATGAGGAGCATCGAACGAGTGGCGCTCAGCTTGTTGTATTCGCATGTAAGGATCGACGCTGATATATTCGGCTTTTATCAACACCTCGTTTTGCGCCAGCTCAGTGTTAAATTCAGCTTCGCGCATTTCATAATGCTCGCTGCTAACGCGTCCGTTTGGACGCTTGGCATAAATCCACTGCTTGTTTAAAACTTTGACTGGCGGCATTGCTTTTCTCTCTTAGGGCAATAATTTTGATGATCATATATACTCAGCCCCCTGTTTTAGATGCAGCGGAGAACGACTTAATATGAATTACCAGGCTGAAGGCTACCATTCCTTAACTCCTTACATGACCATGCGAGACGCGGCCAAAGCAATTGAGTTTTATAAAAAAGTATTAGGCGCCAAAGAGCGCATGAGAATCGATGGTCCAGATGGCAAAATTGGCCATTGCGAATTGCAGATTGGCGATTCAATAATTATGTTGGGTGACGAGTGTCCCGAAGGCAAAAGTCCCGACACTTTAGGTGGAAGTCCAGTTGGTCTTTTGCTGTACGTTCAGAATGTGGATGACACGATTAAAACGGCGGTCGATAATGGCGCCACGTTACAGAAAGCTGCGCAAGATCAGTTCTACGGCGATCGTTCCGGCAGTGTAATAGATCCTTTCGGTCACGTCTGGCATTTTGCCACTCATATTGAAGATGTTAGTCCGCAAGAAATGCAAAAACGAGCTGCCGAAATGGCCAAGCAGCACGCTGTGGCTAAGTAAGTGGGCGCTTTGACGTCGGTTACTAGGTTTAATGGATCCATGAACCGTTAACGGTTCATAATCGACACGAGCAATATCACGGCCATTGAAAATGCCCGAAACCTCTGCTCCGTAATAATTTGCGGATATGCATCGCGACTTTGCCACTCTGTAATCCTCGGCAAAAATTGCCGCGACAAAGTAGTCACTTGACATGCGCGGCAACAAAAACACGAGCGAACAAGTAAAAGAATGCAAAACGAAGTAAGCAAATTTACCCGCAGGAACAGTTGCCGTTTACACCGTCAGTTAAATTGAAATTTCTAGAAATAGATCTGTTATGCAGCCGAGCGTTTTCTCATGATTTTGTAAGTTTCATAGACTGCGCCCAATCCAACAAGTGCATAAACCACGCGGGTGGCTGTGCCGTCACCAAGCATTGTCGTGACGAAATTATAGTTGAAAGCGCCTACGAGTCCCCAATTGATGCCACCGATCAGCACTAACAGAAATAATACAAACTCCAAATTCTTCATAGTATTTTTCACCTGGCAATCACATCTTTAAAACCTGCAGACACTCTCTGCAAATTGACATGAGTGCTTACTTACCATTCTAGTACGTGGAGGGGTAGGAAGTCAAGAGGATTGATTGCTTGAATCCCTCTGGGCAATGGCTTCTTCTTGCAGGCATAGTTTTCAAAGTGATGTAGAATGGCTTGAACAGCGACTCTTGGTGGCGTGCTTGAGCTAGTAGATTTATAGCTGGTAGGAGCGGGCGGGCTGAGGCTTTAGAGACATCGACGATTTATTGGTGGATTCAACAATGAAATCTGGAACAAAAGATCATTCGCCGCGAGCTGCCACCAATGACACCAGTCAATATGTCCTTGTGCGTGGTGCGCGTGAGAATAATCTGAAGAATATTGATGTTGATATTCCGCGGGATGCGCTGGTTGTCTTTACCGGTGTCTCCGGTTCAGGCAAGTCGTCACTGGCTTTCGGCACACTTTATGCAGAAGCGCAGCGTCGATATTTAGAGTCAGTTTCACCTTATGCCAGGCGTCTTTTTCATCAGATGAGCGTGCCTGAAGTAGACAAAATTGACGGTCTGCCGCCAGCAGTGGCGCTGCAACAACAACGTGGCACGCCGACTACCAGGTCATCTGTGGGTAGTGTGACCACTCTTTCAAATTTGCTGCGCATGCTTTATTCGCGAGCCGGAACCTATCCGGCCAACCAGCCCCATCTGGATGCCGAGGCGTTTTCCACCAACACTCCATCGGGTGCGTGTCCTGAATGCCATGGCCTCGGCCGCATATATGCAGTGACCGAGCAGTCCATGGTGCCTGACGACACATTGACTATTCGCGAGCGCGCCATCGCCGCCTGGCCACCGGCCTGGCACGGTCAAAACTTACGCGACATGCTTGTTACTCTCGGATATGACATCGACAAACCCTGGAACAAAATGTCGAAGAAAGATCGCGACTGGATTTTATTCACTGACGATCAGCCTGTGGTGCCTGTATATGCTGGTTTTGAAGCGCAAGAGGTTAAGGCGGCGCTGCAGCGTAAAGAGCCACCAAGTTACCATGGCAATTTTTCCAGCGCTCGCCGGCATGTGCTCTACAATTTCGCCAACACCCAGAGTGCTCTGATGAAAAAGCGCGTCTCTAAATATATGGTCAGCGCCGATTGCCCCAGCTGCCAGGGCAAAAGGCTTCGTAAAGAGTCGCTATCAGTCACTTTTGCCGGGCTGGACATCGCCGAGATTACCAATCTTCCCATGATTAAAATGCAATCTTTGCTTGAGCCTTACGTTTCAGGCAAGGCTCCAGCTTTGGCTAAAATTTCAAAAGACCATCCAGAAAAAGCAGTGGTGGCGCAGCGTATCGCTCAAGATTTAAGTGATCGCATTTCGGTTTTGCTTAATTTAGGTCTTGGTTATTTGGCGCTCAGCCGCGGCACTCCCACACTATCGCCCGGTGAATTGCAACGCTTAAGACTGGCTACCCAGGTGCGTTCTAATCTATTCGGCGTGGTTTATGTATTAGATGAACCTTCAGCCGGATTGCATCCTGCCGATACTGAAGCATTGCTTGCGGCGCTGGCAGATTTGAAAAGCTCCGGCAATTCGCTTTTTGTGGTTGAACACGATTTAGACGTCATCAGGCATGCCGACTGGATTGTAGACGTGGGACCGGCTGCCGGTGAACACGGTGGACAAATTTTATACAGCGGACCATCGGCCGGACTGGCAGAAATTGCCGACTCGCGCACAAGGCAATATCTATTCGCCGAGCCCTGGGTGCCCGAACGCCAGGCGCGCAAACCAGCCGGGTGGCTGAAACTAGCCGGTGTAACACGCAATAATTTAGACCAACTTGATATTGCTTTTCCTGTCAGCGCATTTACAACAGTGACTGGAGTATCCGGTTCGGGTAAGTCAAGTCTTGTTAGTCAGGCTCTGGTGGAACTCGTTGCCGAGCGACTGGGACATCAAATATCCGTGGGCGAAGATGAGGGAGAGGTGCTGGAACGCGTAGAACTACCGCGTACCGGTGGACATATTGACGGTACTATGGACGGTATCAAGCGCCTGGTGGTTGTTGACCAAAAAGCTATCGGTCGCACTCCTAGATCAAATCTTGCTACATACACTGGTTTATTTGATCACGTTCGCAAATTGTTTGCCAATACTAAAGCCGCTAAAGCCAGGCATTACGATGCTGGACGCTTCTCCTTCAATGTTGCTAAAGGCCGCTGCGAAAATTGCGAAGGCGAGGGTTTCGTCATGGTCGAATTGTTGTTTTTACCCAGCGTCTATGCACCGTGTCCTGCCTGTCATGGAGCCAGATACAATGCCAAAACTTTGGACATCAAATATCGTGATAAAAATATTGCCGAAGTGCTGGCTATGACAGTTGATGCCGCCTGGGAATTTTTCCAGGATGAGCCCACCATCAAGCGCTCATTCCATGTTTTGCGTGAAGTTGGGCTTGGCTATTTGCGCCTCGGGCAGCCTGCTACTGAATTGTCTGGTGGCGAAGCCCAGCGCATAAAATTGGCAACAGAATTGCAGCGAATGCAGAAAGGAGACACGCTCTATGTGCTCGATGAGCCCACCACGGGCCTTCACCCTTCTGACGTGGAAAAGCTATTGAAGCAGTTGGACGGTCTTGTTGATTCTGGTAACACTGTGGTTGTAGTTGAACACGAAATGCGTGTAGTGGCAGGAAGTGACTGGGTGATTGATATCGGCCCCGGTGCCGGAGATCAAGGCGGCAAAGTTGTAGTTGCCGGGGCACCGAATCTGGTGGCTGCGGCTAAAGCTAGTCGCACGGCACCCTATTTAAAACGTTTTTTGGCTCAATAATTTAAGGCATTAGCGGTTCTTTTTTACCCAGATACTTTGGTTTGCGGCCATTCATAACATCAAACCAGGCTGCTTCAGCGGCGGCAATTTCGCGCAAGTCGTACCATGATTGGATTGCGCCATACGACTGAATACCGGCGTCTACGCCTACTACTTCGAGGCCGATTTTTTCTGCCAGAAACATTGCGCGGGGTAAATGATAGCGTTGAGTGACCAGAACCGCCTGCTTCACGGCAAAGATATCACGGGCCCGGTAAAGGCTATCGTAGGTTCTAAATCCGGCATAATCGCAAGTGATATCAGCAGCTGGCACTCCCAACTTAATCGCTACTCTTTTCATCGCCTGTGGCTCGTTGTAAGAGAGCTGGCCATTATCGCCGGTCATCAAAATCTTTTTCACTTTGCTCAGTTTGTACAAAGTGACGGCGGTCTCTATGCGATCGTTGAATTCACGCGAGCCGATACCAGCACCAAATACGATGGCAACGGCCGTCGGTGGTACTTCTTCTACATTGCTATAAATTTTGTAGGGTCCATTTTCGACATCTTGATAGATGAGAAACAAGGCTAGAAAAATCAGGGCCAACACAAATAGCGCTTGCCGTTGTCGAGAGATTTTGGTTATGGATCGGGCCAGATCAGCGATCTTTGGCATGGATGAACTTGCTACCTGTAATCTTCGAGATTCCTGTTATTGCAAGCTGCTACTGCAAGCTTTTCTGCCTGCCCACGGTCAGGCGCGGCGCCCGGTCGGCCGGCCCAGTGGCCTTGCTCATATCGACCGTCTAGCGCACGATTGTACCACTAGATAAATTTCGCTTGACATCATGTCGTTTCATTGCTACATTCTGCTTTGAGGCAGTTTGCCTCCGGTATCCTTTTTACTAACCCAATTGAATAAATCTCGGTCATCGCTGGCGACTGTTTTGCGTGCAAATGCACTGGTATCGCCTGTAGTGCTCCGCCTGCTTGCCCCCCCCAGAGCCGGTTACCTCGAGTTTAGATTTACTTGCCGTCAGGGCTGATATACCTGACCATCAACCTTTCGGTTGGTGACTTTCTTTACTAAATAATTTTCCCACGAGGCATACCTCACCATGCTAAGGATTCAAAACCAGATTTCTGACGGCTTGCGCTTAGGCGAACTTTTAATAGGCGCGGGAATTTTGACCCGTGAAGCTGTAGACGCCGCCCTCACTCTCGCCTGCGCTTCCAAA